>CAZBGE010000085.1:0-13721 GCA_964491435.1 uncultured Smithella sp. | reverse complement strand
AGCACATCCGGGTTCAGGGCGGCGCATACGGCGGCATGTCGTCATTTGATGCAACGCTGGGCATATTCGCATTTTTGTCCTATCGTGATCCGCATATCGCCGAAACGCTGAAAGTCTTTCAGGAAGCGCAGAAATATTATTCCCAAAACGTGATCGGAGCCGATGACATGGAAAAAGCTATGATCAGCACAATCAGCGCTCTTGATAAACCGCTTGATCCATCGGGCCGCGGTTACGTTTCCCTGCTCCGCCATTTTTCCGGCGCAAATGACGCGATGCGTCAAGTCTTCCGAGATCGAATATTTTCCGCGACGCCGGGAAAAGTCAAGGACGCGCTTGCTGAATATTTTGAGAAGGCCGCTCGCGCCAAAGCCGTTGCGGTATATTCCTCACAGGAAAAACTGGATGAAGCGAACAAGCTTCTGCCGGATAAACTCCATCTGGAAAAGTTGTCGGAAGGATAAGGGTGAGGCGATAGCCTATAGGCACGGGGTGATGGGCAAACCATGTCCCCGGTCTAAAGTGTCAAGGATGTTTTAGTTGCACAGTGGTTGAAGGCTTAAAGATCATAGCTTTCAGCATTTTATCGGAGTTGCTCATGACGGACAAGAAAGAACATAAGGGTACACTCATCAATTGCTTTTTCTGCGAGCATTTTTACATTACCTATGAAACAAAATATCCCTATGGTTGCCGCGCGATGGGTTTTAAATCCGCCCGCATGCCCGCCGTCGATGTTTACAGTAATTCCGCGATGGACTGCGCGCTTTTCGTCCGTAAGGAGCAGCGCCATCATCACTGATGAAATATCCAAATCCACCCGGATTAATCAGCAAGGAGAAAATCAAGATGAACATTTCAGAGTGGCTGGATCAAAAAGAAGCTCAGGGCATTGATGTCTCCCATATCAACTTGCCAGCGGAGATGGTCAATGAGGAAGAACCTGATGAAACAATTTTCTTTAAGGAAATCCGGACATGCGGCGTTTTGTGTTCAGGCGATCATCCGTTTGCCACCGTCGAACGATATGGCCGCTGGTATTATTGCCGGGGAAGGGAAAAAGAAACCGGCCCGCACACAACCAAACCGCCATGGCGGCTATTCACCAGAGATCAGAAACTCGCCGTCAAAACAGCCCGTTTGCACATCGAAAGCTGATCCGTCCTTTGAAGCAGACAGAATCATGCATGGACTGACACCCCGGTAATCGAAAGAGACGAAGGCGCCAGCAATATTATGTTGACATACGGTGCTGTGTTTCCTATACTTTTCAACACCAAAAGGACATTTTTAAGAGAAGAAGCATCTGCGTGACAACTACTGGCGCCATAACCCTACGATGCGGGAGTTCATTTTAATGGCTAAGCTACCCAAGATATTAACGATCGATGACGAAGACATGGTGCGGCATTTGATTGCGGAGTACCTGGAAATCCTGGGCTACGATGTTATCCAGGCCGAAAATGGACGCATCGGCATCGAGAAGTGCCGCCGCGAACTTCCCGATCTCGTCTTGTCGGATCTGCGCATGCCCGAGGTGGATGGGTTGCAGGTTCTGGAAACGCTGACCAAGGAGTTTCCGGAAATGCCCGTTATCCTGGTCACCGGCATGGGGGGAATTAACGACGCCATCGAAGCCGTCAAACTTGGGGCATGGGATTACATCACCAAACCCTTTCAGGGTATCAGCGTCATCCAGCATGCGGTGGAAAGAGCGCTGGAAAGGGCGAAACTCCTGCGGGAAAACCGTGAACACCGCGAGCACCTGGAGGAGGTCAACAAGCAGCTCACGGAAAGCCTGCATAAACTGGAGGAAGATGAAGTAGCGGCCAGGAAGATGCAGTTCAATCTTCTGCCCGACAACAGCCAGGTGCGCGGAAACTACCGGTTCAACTGGGCCCTTTATCCTTCCCGATACTTGAGCGGTGATTTTGTTGATCATTTTACACTGGACGCCAATCACTTCGGTTTTTTCATTGCGGATGTATCGGGACACGGCGTATCATCGGCTCTTGTCACGATCCTCCTGCGCAGTCACATGCACCGCTATGTGGAAAAATATATCAAAGGCCGGAGCGACAGCCTGGACATCCTGAATCCTGAAAAGACCCTGCGTAATCTGAACCATGTCCTTCTGAAGGATGATCTGGGCAAATTCCTGACAATTTTTTACGGTGTCCTGAATGCACAAGACAACACCCTGAACTACTGCAATGGCGGACAATTCCCCTGTCCCATCCTGAGTGACGGAAAGCAGCCTTTCTATATCGAAAGCAACGGGTTGCCCGTCGGACTCTTCGAAGAGGCAGAGTATTCGGCGCACACGATCGAACTCCCGGACCGGTTTAATCTCTTCCTGTTTTCAGATGGGGTGCTGGAAATTCTCCCCCAAAAGACCATCAAGGAAAAAAAAGCCCATCTTCTGGAACTGCCCATGGATGAAGATTTAAAAATAGAAGATCTGACCTGCCGCCTTCATCTTGAAAAGATCGACAATCTGCCCGATGATATCGCCATGCTGCTCATCAGCCGGAGGCCCTGATGATGGAAACGGGAGCCGTTTACTACGCCAGGCATGAGGACACATACGTCATCAAAATGACAGGAGAAGTTCGCTACCTGCTGGGATGCTCTTTCGACGATTTCCTGACGCAATTATTCGCCAGAAAGGATTTCAACGACATCCTGATTGATCTCACGGAAACAACGATGATCGACAGCACATGCCTGGGACTTCTGGCAAAAATTGCCAATTTTACGCGCCGCCTTTCCGGACGTAAAGTAACCATCTTTTCCACTGATGAAAACATTAACCAGATCCTCAATGGCGTCGGTTTTTTCTCCGTTTTCAATGTCTGCAACGCCAATCCGTCATTGACGGGCGACGCCGATCAGATCCTGGCCTGCGCCGCCGATCAAGCCCATCTGGCCAAAACCCTTTACGACGCCCATCTGATCCTCTCGGAATTGAATGAGCAAAACAGGGAAATGTTCAAAAACGTCGTTGAAGAGCTGGAGAAGTCGCATCATAAACAATAAACCACCTGCTGATGGAACGCCGTTACGTCCCTTGAGATAAGGAATGCATGCTAACAAAGGATTTCAATACACATGGGAGCAGCCACATGAAGGATCAACCGCTTCGGGTACTAATGATTGAAGATTCGGAAGACGACGCGTTGCTGACAATTCGCGAGCTTGAAAAAGGCGGATACAATCCGTCGTATGAGCGAGTCCAGACTGCCTCCGGCATGGAAAAAGCCCTCATGGAAAAACAGTGGGACATCATTCTTTGCGATTATCAGATGCCCCAATTCAATGCTCCCGCCGCCATTGCGCTTTTAAAGAAAGCAAAGATGGATATTCCCATGATCATTGTATCCGGAACGATTGGCGAAGATGTGGCCGTGGAATGCATGCGTTTGGGCGCGCAGGACTATTTTGTCAAGGGCAAGCTGATCCGTCTCTGTCCGGCCATCGCCAGGGAATTGGCGGAAGCGGAAGGCAGGCGCGGACGCAGGCAAGCGGAAGAGCGCCTGCGGCAAAGTGAAGCGCGCTTCAAATCCATTGTTTCCACAAGCCGGGAATGGATTTGGGCCATCGATGCCACCGGCGTTTTTACATTCAGCAATCCGGCGATTGAAAACATCCTGGGATACACTCCCGGCGAAATTATTCTTCAGGGCGCCGCCGCAAATCTTGTTTCCGAAGAAGACATGCCCAAAATGAAGGAAATACTGTCGCGCTCCGCTGAACAAAAAAAAGGCTGGTCGAACCTTGTTTTGCGATGGAAGCACAAGGATGGGACGTACCGTTACCTGGAAAGCAACGCCGCACCCATCTTCGAAGGAAAAAGTGAGTTAACGGGCTTTCAAGGCTCTGATCGCGACATCACCGAGCGCATGCAGACGGAAAAAATGCTTCTTTTAATCAAAAAAGCGGTGGAGAATTCCAGTGATGCGATAGGAATAGCCGATGCGCAAGGCAATCACTTCTATCAAAATAAGGCGTTCACCGAACTGTTTGGATACACGGCCGATGAACTTAATACTCTGGGAGTGGATAAATGCCTGTATGCGGACAAAGATACTGCCCGGAATGTATTTGAAACAATCTTGAAAGGAGGGTCTTGGAGCGGGGAGGTAGAAGATATCACAAAAAATGGCCGGCTCTTAACGGTGATGCTTCGCGCAGACGCCATCAAGAATGATTCAGGCAAGATCATTGGGCTTTTAGCAATAAATACGGACATCACCAAGCGTAAGGAGACGGAGAAGGCCTTGCGGGAAAGTGAGAAACGTCTGCACGCGATCACGACGAACATTCCCGGAGTTGTTTTTCAATTTTACGCAACCATCCAGGGCGAATACGGCATCAGCTACGTCAGCGAACGCATGTCGGATTTTTTTGAAATGCCAGCCGACACAGCGTTAGACGCCCTGTTCCCCACGTTTGTTTCTCACATTCATGAAGAAGACATCAACAGATTTATGGCATCCGTCCAGGAATCGGTGGAAGCGAATGCGCCCTGGAATTTCGAAGGCCGATACATCAGGCCATCAGGCGTAATGTTCTGGTTCCATGCTATGTCCATACCAGCCCGTCAGGAAGATCGCCTTGTCTTTGACGGCATCCTGCTGGATATTACAGAACGCAAGCAGGCGGAGGAGGCGCTGCGCGCCAGCGA
Source organism: uncultured Smithella sp. (assembly GCA_964491435.1). GTDB lineage: Bacteria > Desulfobacterota > Syntrophia > Syntrophales > Smithellaceae > UBA8904. Next base: position 9,034 of record CAZBGE010000085.1, on the reverse strand, counting down.
TGAACAGTACACAAGACTGGTTGATACGATTCCCGATGTTGTCATCCGCACCGACCTTGAGGGAAATATCATCTTCGCCAATGACTATACGCTTCAAAAAGGCGGGTACAAATGGGAAGAAATAAAAGGCCGTCACATCCTTGAGTTTGTTCCACCCGAAGAACACGCCAGGGCCATGCAAAACATCGCGCGGATCATGACGGAAGGCAAACAAGGTCCATATGAATACCAACTCCTGGTCAAAGACGGCGGAATCATCCCCTTTGAAATGACCAGCGGCGTCTTCCGCAGCGAAGACGGCACACCTTGCGGCCTGGTCCATGTCTGCCGGGACATCAGCCTGCGCAAACAGGACGAACAAGAAAAGGAACAACTGCAGGAACGGCTGAACCAATCCCAAAAGATGGAATCCGTGGGACGTCTGGCGGGAGGGGTTGCTCACGACTTTAACAACATGCTGGGCGTCATTCTCGGCCATACGGAATTAGCCATGGAAAGGATCAAACCTGAACAGCCGCTTTATACTCATCTCCGGGAAATCCGGAAAGCTGCGGAGCGCTCCACCAATCTCACGCGGCAGCTTCTCGCTTTCGCCCGCAAGCAGACAATCGCCCCCCAGATTATCGACATCAACGAAACCATCGCGGGCATGCTGAAGATGCTGCAACGCCTCATCGGAGAAAATATTCACTTGGTTTGGCTGCCAGGCGTAAATCCCTGTCAAGTTAAAATTGATCCGTCACAGATTGATCAAATTCTGGCAAACCTGTGCGTCAATGCGCGTGATGCCATCGAGGGAGTGGGCAAGGTCAGTATTGAATCCGGTTGCATTTCTTGCAACCAGGCTTTCCGCGCCGTGCACCCGGATTTTACCCCCGGAGACTATGTCCTCATCGCCGTAAGCGACGACGGCTGCGGTATGGCCAAGGACGTCCAGGAAAAGCTTTTTGAACCTTTTTTTACCACAAAAGAAATAGGAAAAGGCACGGGGCTGGGCCTTTGCACCGTCTATGGCATCGTCAAGCAGAACAATGGATTTATCAATGTTGACAGCAAACCCGGTCAGGGGACGACCGTCAGGATTTATCTGCCCCGTCATAACGGCAGGAACGGAAAACCGGAAACCGACAAGCCTCCCTGTCCTCTCATCCGGGGCAAGGAGACAGTGCTTGTCGTGGAGGACGAACCGGCTATCCTGAACATCAGTAAAATCATGCTTGAACAGCAAGGCTATCAGGTCCTGACCGCCGCCACACCGGGTAAGGCGATCCAACTGGCCCAAGAACAGGCAGAGCAGATTCATCTACTGATCACCGACGTGGTCATGCCGGAAATGAACGGCCGTGAACTGGCGAATAAAATGCTTTCCCTTTATCCTGATATCAAGTGTTTGTTTATGTCCGGCTATACCGCAGATGTGATCGCGCACCAGGGCGTCCTCGACAAAGGCGTGTTTTTTATACAGAAACCATTCTCCAGAAACAGCCTGCTGGCCAAGGTGCGTGACGCCCTGGATCGGCAACCGGCAACCACCGGCACAAAATGCTGATGTCTTTATCCAAAGATATGGTTTCATTAATAATTGTGATATGTGAAAGAAAATAGCGCCTCATCCTGCAGGGGAAATATGGACATGAAGAATGAAAAATCCGCTGGGAAAAAGCTCACAGCAAACACAAACAAAATTCTGGGCAGGGACATCGCATCATTGAAGGAATCCTTCATTTACCACATGGAACATTCTCTGGCGAAAGACGAGTTTTCCGCCACGCGTTACGACTGTTACAAAAGTCTGGCGTTACTGGCGCGCGACCGGCTTGCCGAGCGGTGGATTGAGACTCAGCAAGCTTATTACCGGGAGGACGTTAAGCGGGTTTATTACCTGTCGCTGGAATTCCTGATGGGCCGGGCGCTCGGAAACAGCCTGCTGAACACCGGCCTGTTCGATCAGGCAGACCGGGCGGTTGCCGAACTGGGTTATCAGATGGAAGAACTGCGTGAAACTGAATGGGACGCGGGCCTGGGCAACGGCGGCCTGGGGCGTCTGGCCGCCTGCTTCATGGATTCGATGGCGACACTGCGGCTCCCCGCATACGGATACGGCATTCGCTATGAATACGGCATTTTTTTCCAGCAAATCGTTCAAGGATACCAGGCCGAAACCCCGGACAACTGGCTCCGATACGGAAATCCCTGGGAATTCGAGCGGCCGGAATATCTCTATCCCGTGCAGTTTTACGGCGCAGTCAACCAGTACTGCGACGAAAGGGGGCGTTTCCGCTGCGAATGGGTCAATGCGGAAAAAATCATGGCCATGGCTTACGACTCCCCGGTCCCCGGCTACCTCAACAACACCGTCAACACCATGCGTCTCTGGTCCGCCAAATCAACCCGCGATTTCAACCTCAACTATTTCAATCATGGCGATTACCCCATGGCCGTATCGGAAAAGGACAGCTCCGAAATCATCTCCAAGGTACTCTACCCGAACGACAATAAATATGAGGGCAAGGAGCTACGGCTCAAGCAGGAATATTTTTTTGTTTCCGCAACGTTGCAGGACATCATCCGGCGCTACCGGAAGTCTCATAATTCATTCGTTCAATTCCCTGAAAAAGTGGCGATCCAACTCAACGATACCCACCCGGCAATCGCCATACCTGAACTCATGAGGATACTCGTTGACCGGGAAGGTCTGGAATGGGAGGAAGCCTGGAAAATCACCGTGAAAACCTTCGGGTACACCAATCACACTGTCATGCCAGAGGCCCTTGAAAAATGGCCGGTGGACCTCCTGGAACGCGTCCTGCCGCGGCATATTCAAATTATCTATGAGATCAACAGACGCTTTCTCGACAATGTCCGAAAATTGCATCCGGAAGACAACCAGCGCCTTGCGCGGATGTCGATCATTGAAGAGGGACAGGAAAAACAGACGCGCATGGCAAACCTCGCGATTATCGGAAGTCATTCCGTCAACGGCGTTGCCGCGCTCCATACGGAGATCCTGAAAGCGGGCGTTTTCCGGGACTTCTACGAAATGTGGCCCCATAAATTCAATAACAAGACCAACGGCATCACTCAGCGCCGCTGGCTCAGGCTATGCAATCCAAAGCTTTCCAGCCTGATCTCTTCCCGGATCGGCGATGGCTGGATCACCGACCTGGACCAGCTTAAAAAGCTCATACCGCTGGCGGACGATCAGGCGTTTCGCGAGGAATGGCGGAATGTAAAAATGGAAAACAAAAGGCTGCTGGCCCAGTACATCTGGAATCGCAACAAAATCAGGGTCAACATTCATTCTTTGTTCGACTGCCACGTGAAACGGATGCATGAATACAAGCGTCAGCTTCTGAACGTCCTCCATGTGATCACCATGTATAACAGAATCATTTCAGGCCATGCGGATTCGCCCGCCTCCCGCACCGTGATCTTCGGGGGCAAGTCGGCTCCGGGATACTTCATCGCCAAGCTGGCCATCAAGCTTATCAACTCGGTGGCGGACGTGATCAACAATGATCCCCGCGTCGGAGACGCTCTCAAAGTCGTCTTCATTCGCAACTACTGCGTGTCCAATGCGGAAAAGATTATTCCGGCCGCAGATCTTTCGGAGCAGATTTCCACCGCCGGCATGGAAGCCTCGGGCACCGGAAACATGAAGTTCGCGCTCAACGGAGCGCTCACCATCGGAACCATGGACGGCGCAAACGTGGAAATACGGGAAGAAGTGGGAGAAGACAACATTTTCATCTTCGGCCTGACCGCAGATGAAGTAGCAAAGATGAAACAAAAGGGATACGATCCTTATCAATTCTACCATTCAAACCAGGAACTCCGGCGGGCGGTGGACATGATCGGCGGCGGATATTTCTCGAACGGCCAGCGGGACTTATTCCGTCCTTTGGTGGATGCCCTCCTGACGCGCAGCGACCAGTACATGCGCCTGGCCGATTACGCATCGTACATTGCCTGCCAGGAGCGGGTGAGCACAACCTTCCGCGATCCGGAGACATGGACGCGCATGTCGATCCTCAACGTAGCAGGCATGGGCAAGTTCTCCACGGATCGCACCATCAGGGAATACGCGGAAGAGATATGGAAAGTTGAGCCGGTGCGCGCCTGATGCGCCCCTTCACGATCAAAAGCGATGACCCAGGCGCAGTTTTCAGCATGCCCGGCTTGTGACGCCTGTGGACGGAGCAGAACAAAATTCTTCAGAAAAGCAGGCGTAAAGCGTTCCCTTCCACAGCACACAAGATTGGAAGAAGCATTACCTTTGACGTTTCTTCCGGCTGGCGGCGATACTGGTTTCCGGCAGCGATCCAACATCGCCATGCTGAAAAAGCCAGAGGCTGGCTTCGCGAATACTTCTTTGATATTGTTCAAATTCAGACTTGCTCTCCATCAAGGTTTTGCCCCCCGTTTTCCCGATCCGCCTCAAACATGTTTTTTCAGAAAGATGGTTTCCGGAACATGTTCATAATTCGCATCCGGCGCTCAACTTAATCCTTGATCTTTTAAAACGCCTGGTATAGATACCCCATCACAATTTAATAGGGACTCCCCTTGCTCCTGAACATGCTCAGGGGCTTTAGAGCCGAAAGGAGGAAATTTGAAAAGATACGAAGTTATCGCTATTGTCAAAACGGATTTGACCGAAGAAGATATCGCCGCCATCATGGAGAAATCTTCCAACATCATCACCGATCGCAAAGGGGTCATCGCCAAAGCTGAAAAATGGGGCAAACGGCGTCTGGCCTACGAAATCAAAAAACAAAAAGACGGATTTTATTTCTTCATTGATTACGCCGGTAACGGTTCTATCGTGGCCGAAATGGAAAGAAATTTCAAAATCGACGACCGGATTTTAAAATTCATGACCGTGACCAAGGAAGGCGCCGTAACCCGTGAAGGAATGGATGCGGAAGTTGCCGCGGCGGAAGTGAAACGCACGCAAATTCGCATCGAAACGGAAAACCAGTCGGCGAACCGCGATGAAAAACCATCTGGTGACGCCAGGCCCGGCCGTCCGTCGTTTCGCAAACCTGTAACCAGGGAAGAAAGCACACCGAAAGGAGAATAATTATGGCTATACCCAACGGCGAAAGACCATCACGTCCCCCCCAGAAGAGATTTTTCCACAGAAAGAAATTTTGCCGCTTCTGCACGGACTCCAATATAAAAATCGACTATAAAAACCCGATGATTCTCAACAATTTCGTCACCGAACGCGGTAAAATCATGCCCCGGAGAATCACCGGCAACTGCGCCGGCCACCAGAGAGAACTGACGGCAGCCATTAAACGCGCCCGCACCATCGCCATCATGCCTTTTGTGACAGGAGAAGGCCGTTAAAATTTAACCAGCAGCCGGACCGGTTCATCCTTGCGGATGAAACCGGCCGGCGTTAAATCCCCACGCGGGTATCAGCCTTTTCCTTAATTACATTGCACCTTTACAGCACAGGTAATTATTCTTGACCAGCTTGCCTTTATCATCTCCGAATAGCCATTTTCTCCGGTTACTGGCCATCATCACGCTTTTTTTCGCAGCCGCCCTGACGTCTTATATCGGTTTTTTGTTTCTCGTAAGCCTGCCTTTGGTGGTATTTGTCCTGTGCATTCTGCACGGTCAGAAAAACGTCGCCATCGTTTTTCTTGCCGCGCTTGGCATCATGTCTGTCATGCTCTTCTTTCTCATGAAGACGCTTCTGCCATTGCCGGCCCTGGCCTCCTTTGGACTTGCCGGCATGGCGATGGCCTGGACAGCCAAAAAAAATTATACGGCGGAAACGATCATCCTCCTGCCTTCTTTGATTATTCTGGGCGCCATTGTTTTTTATCTGATTTACGGCGGCATGCAGCTTTCCATGAGCCCCCGGCAGTTGATGGAAAAGCAGATTGCCGACACGGTTGATGTCATCATCAAACTCTATGACCGGTTGCCGTTAAGTCCGGAAGAAATCAGCGCCATAAAAGACGGCAAACCAAAGGTCATGCAACTGTTCACCAGGATTTTTCCCGCTTTATGCGCCATTGCGGTTTTATTCACAACCTGGGGCAACGCCCTCATAGGAAATAAACTCCTGTATCAACAAGGCGCCGCCCTGCCCCAACTTTCGGCCCTGTCTCAATGGAAAGCGCCCAACCGGCTGGTCTGGATTTTCCTGGCCGCCGGCGGACTGAGCTTCATGCCGGAAACGAACTTCCGCTATTCCGGAATCAACATTTTTTTGATAGCGTCTTTCATTTACTTTCTGCAAGGCATGGCGATTGTCAGTTTCTTCTTCCAAACCAGAAACATCCCCCCATTTTTCCGCTGGGTCTTTTATTTTTTCATTGCGATACAGCAAATGCTTATGATAGCAATAGCCATACTTGGGTTTGCCGACATCTGGATTAATTTTCGCAAATATTCACGTAAAACCCAGACAACAGATTAATTTAATTATCATTCCACGATAACAGGAGGTTTTCTATGAAGGTTATTTTAAAACAAAACGTACCTTCTTTAGGCAAAGCCGGCGATTTGGTCAAAGTCAACGACGGTTACGCCCGCAATCTGCTCATCCCCAAGGGCCTCGCCGTCGAGGCGGACGATAAAAACATCAAAGCCTTTGAATTAACAAAGAAAAATATTTTGCATAAAGCGCAGAAAGAAAAAGCCAACGCGCAGGATCTGGCGTCCCGCCTGGCTGAAATAAAACTGACCCTGTCCCGGAAAGTCGGCGATCAACACAAGATTTTCGGTTCGGTAACATCCAAAGACATTGAAATCGCCCTTAAAGAAAAAGGCTTTGACATCGACCGCAAAATGATTGTGCATGATGAGCCAATCAAATCACTGGGTGAATTTAAAGTTCGCATCAAGCTACATTCCGGCATTGAAGCTGAGTTGAAAGTGGACGTTGTCGGCGAAGAATAATGAAAGATATCGATCCGTCCTTATATAAACTGCCCCCCCAGAACATCGAAGCGGAGCAATCCATTCTGGGCAGTATTCTGCTGGAAAACGGCTCAATCAATGCGGCGCTGGAAATCATCAACAAGGGAGATTTCTACAACGAAGCGCACCGGAAGATTTTTTCCGTCATCGTGGAACTTACTGAAAAAAACGAACCGGTTGATCTGATCACGCTGAGCAATGCGCTCAACGACCGCAAGATCCTTGAATCCATCGGCGGCGCTGCCTATCTGGCGTCCCTGGTGGACAATGTGCCTTCAGCGGCCAACGTGGCCAATTATGCTAAAATCGTCAAAGAAAAAGCCATCTTGCGCGGACTGATCGGATCAGCTACCGAAATCATCAACAGTTGCTATGAAACCGGTTCCGATGTTGATCAAGTACTGGACCAAGCCGAACACAGCATTTTTGAAATTTCCGAAAATAAAGTTCGCCCCTCTTTTTATCCGATTAAAGATATCGTTAAAGAAAGTTTCCGGGCAATTGAAGACCTGTTCGCCCGCAAGTCCCTCATCACCGGCGTGGCCACCGGATTTGAAAAAATCGATGACATGACGTCCGGCCTGCAGAATTCCGATCTCATCATCATCGCCGGACGCCCCAGCATGGGCAAAACCGCGTTCGCCCTCAATATCGCGCAATTCGCCGCACTGGAAACCCAAACCCCCGTGGCCATTTTCTCGCTGGAAATGTCCAAGGAGCAGCTTGCCTTTCGAATGCTCTCCTCTGAAGCCAAAGTTGACTCAGGCCGAATCCGTAAAGGTTTTTTAGGCGAAACAGACTGGCCAAAACTCACGACGGCGGCGGGAAGGCTTTCTGAAGCGCCCCTTTTTATCGACGATACACCCGCCATTACCGTTCTGGAAATGAAGGCCAAATCCCGCAGGCTGAAAGCAGACGCCGGCTTGGGCTTGATCGTGGTGGACTATATTCAGTTGATGCGCGCCGGCGGCTATACCAATTCCCGCGAGCAGGAAATATCGGAAATCAGCCGGTCGCTTAAAGCGCTGGCCAAAGAACTCAAAGTGCCGGTTATCGCCCTGTCGCAGCTTAACCGGAAAGTGGAGGATCGCCCCAACCGCCGTCCGCAAATGGCGGACTTGCGGGAATCCGGCGCCATCGAGCAGGACGCGGACGTCATTGCTTTTATCTACCGGGACGAAGTTTACAACAAGTCCGATGATAATCCGGAAAAGGGCATTGCTGAAATTATTATCGGCAAACAGCGCAACGGCCCCACTGGCGCCGTAAAGCTTGCCTTTCTGGATAAGTTCACCACTTTTGAAAACCTGGCGCGTCCGGACACACAGGGATAGACAGGAACGGCTGGCGCGCATGAAAAAAGCGGCAGCCTCCACCTTTGCCATCCGGAGGAGATGAAAATGAAGCCCAAAGAAATCATCGTCCATGACCGGATGCAAAAAGGCTACCGCTATTGGCTGACAAAACCGGCGGGCAAGGATTTTGATCCGGAATTCCAGCCGCAATTAACGCCGAAACAAATGCTTGAAATCGGCGTATTCGGCGGAAAATACATGACCGATTGCCGCAATGAATTTCCCCCATCCTGGTTTACCAAAGCCAAGCTGTGCAGTGAGCGCCACAATCCAAAGCTCAACTGTTTTGGCGTCAACGCCTCCAAACCACGCTCCTACTGGATTTCCAAAGGCTGGATACATCCCGACGATCCCCGCGGCTGGTTTCAATGGTACTGCCGCTACTGGATGGGCAGGCGCTGCCCGGATGATGCAAGACAGATCAAACGCTGGAAGGCCATGCAAAGACATGCCTCACAGCTCATCAAACACTGCCCGGCAGGCGACCTGCATTGCCGGCGCAGGCAGCGCCAGGCTCTGCTGCACTGGGCTTACGACAGCCGGAAAATGTAAACGTCATTCGTTCCGGGCGCGCCGGTATCTGCGGAAGAATGGCGCCGGCGGTAGCCGGCTGCGGCAAAAGCTGATCACCATCCTAATCAACCATCAAGTAAATTCCGTCTTCTGACATATGAGAAAAGGATTTTAGACAAGCAATCATCAGGTAGTGACATCCCCACGTGTGTGGGGAACAT
>CAZBGE010000084.1:0-13787 GCA_964491435.1 uncultured Smithella sp. | reverse complement strand
GTTCTTGTTTCTAAGGCTCGATTACGGTGGCTCCCCCATCTGGCAGAGACTCTTCCAAATGCGGGGGCTTTTTTTATAGTGAAACACCATGTTTAGTGAGAGGAAAGTTAAATGAAGTTCGAGGATCAGAAAATACGCAATATCGGGATCAGCGCACATATCGATTCCGGTAAGACAACACTCAGCGAACGGATTCTTTTTTACACGAAAAGAATTCACGCCATCCATGACGTGAAAGGCAAAGACGGCGTGGGGGCCACCATGGATTCCATGGAGCTGGAAAAGGAGAGAGGCATCACTATCGCCTCCGCAGCCACCTATTGCGAATGGAAAGGCCATGAGATCAATATCATTGATACGCCCGGCCACGTTGATTTCACGATTGAAGTGGAAAGATCCCTGCGCGTTCTCGACGGCGCCATTCTGGTGCTGTGCTCCGTGGGCGGCGTGCAGTCGCAGTCCATCACCGTGGATCACCAGATGAAGCGTTACAAAGTTCCCTGCATCGCGTTTATCAACAAGTGCGACCGCAGCGGCGCCAATCCTTTCCGCGTCATCGAACAGCTTCGTTCCAAACTGGGACACAACGCCATCGCCATGCAGATTCCCATCGGACTGGAAACAGATCTGAAGGGCGTGATCGATCTGGTAAACATGAAGGCCCTGTATTTTGACGGCGACAACGGCGAAGACATTCGCATCGAAGAAATTCCGGAGCAACTGTTCGCGGCAGCAAAAGCCAAAAGAGAAGAGCTTGTTGATGCGGCCTCCCTGTTTTCCGATGAACTGACGGAAGCCATTCTGGAGGAAAAAGAAATTTCTTCCGAACTGCTTTACGCCGCCATCCGCAAAGGAACTCTGAAGAGAGAAATAACACCGGTTTACATGGGCTCGGCCTATAAGAACAAGGCGATCCAGCCGCTGCTCGACGGGATAACCCACCTCCTGCCCGCTCCTTCCGAAGTGGAAAACGTCGCCCTCAACATGGATAAAAATGAAGAACCGGTAATCCTGACCAGCGATTCGGAAAAGCCGATTATCGCCTTGGCTTTTAAACTGGAAGACGGCCAGTACGGCCAGTTAACCTATATTCGCGTGTATGAAGGAACAGTAGAAAAAGGGTCCACGATTGTCAATGTGCGCAACGGAAAAAAAGTAAAAGTGGGCCGTGTGGCGCGGATGCATGCGGATCAGATGGAAGAGGTTGATGCTCTGCGCGCCGGTTACATCGGCGCCCTGTTCGGAATCGAATGTTCATCAGGCGACACGTTTGTCTCGCCGGGCATCAATATGACCATGACATCCATGTATGTACCGAAGCCGGTGATCTCGCTGGCCATCGTGCCGAAAGACAACAAATCGCAAATGGCCATGTCCAAGGCGCTCAACCGGTTTTCCAAGGAAGACCCGACCTTCAAAACGCATGTTGATCAGGAAACCAACGAAACCATCATCGAAGGCATGGGCGAACTGCATCTTGATATTTACGTGGAAAGAATGAAACGCGAATACAACGCCGAAGTCGCCACCGGCAATCCGCGCGTTGCTTACCGCGAAACGATTACGCAGCGGGCGGATTTCAATTACACCCATAAAAAGCAAACCGGCGGCTCCGGCCAGTTCGGACGTGTCGCCGGCTATATCGAACCGGTCAGCGACGCGGAATTTGTTTTTGAAAACAAAATTTTCGGCGGGGCGATTCCCACGCAGTATATCCCCGCCTGTGAAAAAGGATTTAAACAAAGCATGGCCAAGGGGCCCAAGCTGGAGTTCCCGATTACCGGTGTGAAAGTTGTCATCAACGACGGTGCATCTCACGCAGTGGATTCCTCGGATATGGCTTTCCAGGCGGCCGCCCGCGGCGCTTTCAAGGAAGCCTATCTGCGCGCCAGGCCGGTGATCCATGAACCGATTATGAAAGTGGTGGTGGAAACACCGACCGAATTCCAGGGAGCCGTGATGGGCCTCCTCAATCAGCGCCGCGGCATGATCATCGGCTCGCAGGACGAAGGCGCCATATGCGTGATTGAATCGCAGGTTCCGCTGGGAGAAATGTTCGGGTTTTCAACCATTTTGCGTTCCTCCACGCAGGGCAAGGCGCAGTTCACCATGGAGTTTGCCCTTTACCGCCAGGTGCCGCAATCGATCGCGGAAAAAATCGCCCTCGAAGCCGCTCAGAACAAGAAAACGGCGGCGTAGGAATGGCTCATGGCTCATAGCTGATAGTTCATGGGGCGGGATTCAAAATATACGGGTCAGCGGTTCAAGGCGAGTGGATGTTGGTTGCAAGAGCTTTAAGACGCGAAGACAATGTTATCCATTTAACTTATGAGGATATGATCATGATCAAAAAAGAAATCATCGAGCGCAATCCGCTTTTAAACCTGGGATACGAAAATGATTACATATTACCCAACGGCGGTCTGGGCGCGGTTCTGGCGCATGCCGGCGTCGGCAAGACCGCCTTGCTGGTTCAGATGGCATTGCATGCCATGATGCACGAACGGCCAGTCCTGCATGTCAGTTTAAACGATGCCGTCAGCAAGGTGGATGTCTGGTATCGGGAATTATTCAATGATATGGCATCCAAATATGACGTTGCCCAAACCGGCGAGTACTGGGAAAAAATGCTCAGCTACCGGTTTATTATGACTTTTCGCGTGGAAGGATTCAGCGTACCAAAGCTGGAAGAACGCCTCACCGATTTGATGGAGCAGAATATTTTCAAGCCTTACGCCGTCATTATCGACGGTTTGAAATTTGATGAATCCGGCCGCGGTCGGCTTTTGCAACTGAAGGAATTGGCCGGAAAGTACGCTATGCGTATCTGGTTTACCGTCCACACGCACCGCCATGAACCGCCCAAGGAAAACGGTCTGCCTCTTTCCTTCCTGCATGTGGCGGATTTATTCGATGTGCTGGTGCAGCTGGCAGCCAAAGGCCCGGAAGTCTATATCAAAGCCCTCAAAGGCCAGTCGCCCGACGCGAAACAGGATGCCCTGCTGCTTGATCCGGCGACCATGCTGATTAAAGAGTGAAACTTCTTTTTTTGATTCTTGTTTTGTCCGGTGTTTTTTGCTAGTTCTACGGCGCAGTATTTGAACAGTCAAAAGAAACAGGATAAACCATGAGCAAGCATCAAGCGGCTATCGAGCGCGCAAAAGAAGTTCTGAAAATTGAAGCGCAAAGCATTTTGAATCTGGTGGATAAAATCGATCGAAATTTCACCCGCGCGGTTGATTTAATTTTTCAATGCAAGGGACGGGTGATCATCACCGGCATCGGCAAATCCGGCCTTATCGGCCGGAAAATCGTCGCCACGATGACCAGCACGGGAACTCAAGCGCTGTTTCTTCATCCGGTGGAAGGCATTCACGGCGATCTGGGCATTGTAACCAAAGAAGATATTTTACTGGCCATCTCCAACAGCGGCGAAACCCGCGAATTAATCCCAATCATCAGCTCCGTCAAACACATCGGAGCACCCATCATCTCCTTTACCGGCGTGCTGGATTCAACACTGGCCAAAAACAGCGACATCGTCATTGACGTGTCCGTGGAAAAAGAAGCCTGTCCTTTCGGTCTGGCGCCCACCTCCAGTTCCACTGCCACCCTGGCCATGGGCGACTCCCTGGCCATCGCCTTGATTGATAAACGGAAATTCCGCGAAAAAGATTTTTACAAGTTTCATCCCGGAGGCAGCCTGGGCGCAAGACTTCGGGCAACCGTTCGGCACGCCATGATCACGGGAGACAAAATTCCGCGTGCCTTGACCAAAACACCAGCCCGCCAGGCCATCGCGGAAATTAACCGCCTGAACGTCGGATTCGTGCTGATCACCGATAACAAAAGCAATCTGCTCGGCATTCTGACCGACGGCGATGTCCGGCGAATGGTCAGCAAAGGATTATCTTTTGAAGGACTAACCGTTGACGAAATCATGACGGCCAACCCGAAAACCATCGACGAAAAAGCGTCGCTGGCGGAAACCGTCGAGTTTATGCAGAAAAAAGAGATCACTTCCCTGGCCGTCGTCAATGAAAAGAAAAAACTCAAAGGGTATGTCCATCTGCACGACATCTTCGGCCGGGGCGGATCGGTCAATATCTCCCTGACCTATTAGCAACAAGGTTGATTTCCATGGCGCTTTATAAATTTGATGGTAAAAATCCGCAGGTCCCGTCCGATTCCTTTGTCCATCCAAACGCCGTTTTGATTGGCGACATCCGCATCGGCCACGAATGCCTGATCGCGCCCGGCGTTTCCATTCGCGCGGACTTCGGCCCGGTGATCATCGGCAACCGGTCCAGCGTCCAGGACAACGCTGTTATTCACGTCTATCCCGGCTCTCAGGCGGTCATCGAAGATGACGTGATTGTCGCGCACGGCGTCATCCTGCACGACGTCCATATTCATGCCCGTTGCCTGATCGGCGTCGGCGCCATCGTCCTTTTCGGAGTGATTTGCGAAGAAGATGTTTTTGTTGCGGCGGGATCGCTGGTTCCGAAAGGCATGCGCATTCCCGCCGGAAAACTCGCCGCCGGAAACCCCGCCAAGGTCACCCGCGATGTGACAGACAGGGACAAAGCAGCGGCAAAAGACGGAGTGGAATCCTACCGGTATCTCTGCAGGCAATATTTGGCAACGATGAAGAACATCCCTTAATCATTACTTTTTAAAAAGACATGCGTCCTATCTATGAAGAATACCGAAACGATGATCTTTTTCGATGTCACGCAGGTCTTTCCGGAAAGAGAGACGACCGGATGATTCCCGCCTTGGACAGGCGAAAACTCAATGCGGTTTTGAGACATCCCAAACCATACCTGACACTGCGGACAAAGTTAATCGATGACGCTTCGGCGAAGTATTTCGTCGGACAGCTGACCTCGGCAATGGTATAGCCAAACCAGACAATCTGGGCCAGCATCTGATTGTCGAAAACAAAATCGTCGGAATTGACATCCAGTGGCAGTTTCTCCAGCAACTCCCGGGAGAAAGCGCGATAACCAGTGTGATATTCGGAAAGTTTCGCGCTCAGCATGATATTTTCAGAAAAAGTAAGGAAACGATTGGCAATATACTTCCACAGCGGCATCCCGCCTCTCACCGCTTGGCCTCCCAGAATTCTCGATCCAAGAACACAATGGTAAAGCCCGTTGCCAATCATGGCGGCCATGGCCGGAATCAGCATAGGTGTGTATTGATAATCGGGATGAACCATAATGACTATGTCCGCTCCCTCTTCCAGAGCTATTTTGTAACAGGTTTTTTGATTAGCGCCATATCCACGGTTTTTTTTGTGAACATGAACTCTGGTCCTAGGTAGCTTATCCGCAATGACCGACGTTTTATCGGAACTGGCGTCATCCACCAGAATCACCAAATCGACAATCTCCTGCGCCATCACCTCATCATAGGTCATTTTCAGCGTCCGCGCCGCGTTATACGCCGGCATGACAACAATAACTTTTTTATTTTTAAACACCCGGCGGATCTCCTGTTCATTTTGTAGAGCAATGCCGCTCTTTGCACATTCAGGTTGGATACTGCAATTTATAACCAGCCATAATAATTACAAAAAAAAGGATTAACGATCTATCGCTAATCCTTTAATTTTCATGGTAGGCGGTGCTGGGATTGAACCAGCGACTTCTACCGTGTGAAGGTAGCACTCTCCCGCTGAGTTAACCGCCCAAGTGACTAAGTGACGTTTGCTATAGCTCAAAGTTCCCCGTGTTTCAAGCAAAAAAATGATGATGCCGACCCTTTTGGCGCAGGTGCATCCCAAGGGTGACTTCAATTTCGCCATATTATCTATTGAAATAAAAAGTCAAGGCAAATAACATTAATCAACGGCAAACACCTCTGCGTTTGGCGTCTTCCAGCCATCTGCAATTTCCCAATGCGCATATTTTCTGCGCATCCTGGCAGCAGTACTGGTTGTTTCCCTGCGTGAAACAGGCAATCATCCTGTTTTTATACGCCTCCATATAATCCGGCTTCCCGTTTATGGCTTTTGTGAAGTCCTCCATGGCAGGTTCATATTGGCCAAGTTTACAGTATGCGCTTCCCCTGTTGTTGTAATAGGTGTGTGTATTGACATCATTACTAAAACGAATCGCTTTTGTAAAGTCCTCTATGGCAGGCTGATATTGGCCAAGTCTAAAATAAGCACTTCCTCTGTTGTTGTATGCATCAACAAAATATGGCTCCAGACTGATGGACTTATCATAATGTTTAATAGATTCCATGGCTTTTCCTTCGGCCAACAGGGCGTCGCCAAGATTTTTACTGATCAGGCAGTTATCCTCCGTCACTTTCAAAGTGTGTTCATATAGAGTAATGCTATTCTTCCAATAGCCGCATTGCCGCCAGGTTAAAAACGACAAAATGGCCAGGACAGCCAATGCCGCCGGAAATAATACTTTTTTTCTTGTTGCTTCGCTTTTCATGAAAAACGGGACGCCCCATGCCAGAATAATGGCGATACCAATGAAAGGCAGATATGTATGGCGATCAGCCATCCCTTGCATGCCAACTTGCACCAAACCGATCACCGGAATCAGTGTTCCAAGATACCAGAACCAGCCTGCGAATAAAAAAGGTAGTTTCTTGATGTAATAAAGAACAGCAAAGGTCATGGCCATCAGGATGATTCCGGAAATTAAAACCTTCAAGAATGGCACTGAATAATCATAAGGATAATATACCGCTAGCTTGGCCGGCCAAAAGATTTTTCCCAAATAGTCGAGATATGAAATCAAAGCATGCGCGATCCGTGTTGATAGAGACAACTTTTCCAGGGAAATCATCGCCCCCACATTATTTTGAGACCACATAGCCACCATGCTGGAAATGATGGATAGGATAAGAAAGGGAACCTTTTCCAGTATCAGCCCGTCTGTCTCATTGTAACGGCACGATAAATTATTTTTTGTCCAGCGGCCCAACGGCCAATAATCAAGAAGCAGCAAAACAAAAGGCAAGGTCGCCAGTAATGGCTTGGACATCAGACTCATGGCAAATAAAACAAAACAAATAATATATTTAGAAAATTTGCATGTTTCGGCGTAACTGGCATAAGCGTAAATACTCGCCATGCCAAAAAACATGCTTAAAATGTCTTTCCTTTCACAGGCCCAGGCCACGGATTCCACCCGGAGAGGATGCAAAGCAAAAAATGCGGAGGCGAATGCAGAAGGCCAGATATTTCTTGTGGTCTTATAAAGGAAGAAAAAAAGAATGATTGCCGTTCCGATGTGCAGATACAGATTGATTAAGTGGTATCCTCCCGCATGATCCTGAAAAATACTCCAATCCAACATCAGAGAAAGCCAGGTAAGAGGATGCCAATAGGAAAAATATGTCGTGGTGAAAGCCCATTTAATGCTGTCAGCATGAATGCCTGATTGAATCTGATGATTTTGCGTAATATACCCTGGATCATCCAGATTAATAAAATCATTGTCTTTTATGGAGCCGAAAACCGCCAGGGAAAATACAATTAATGAAATAACGATGAGATAGATATTTTTATTCTTCATCATAAATGTATTGAACAAAATGCAAACTTCATTGAACGGATCAAGTCATATAAAAACAACTCAACATTACGTGCAATATCTTACGACATATCATTCAGTCGAAACACGGCATAGTAATCATCACGGAATATCAAAGTCGCTGTTTTTGACAAGCGCTCGTATAATTGATTAATTTCCTCAGGCGAATAATTGTCTTTCAGAAACTGCTGAAACAAATCATAACGCATCAAAAAATGCGTACAGTTCAATAACCGCAGGTACTTTTGAAACGCCTCCTCGTCATGGGAAAATGATACAAAATTACGGATCACGTTCATCCCGAAAGAAGCGTCATCCTCGTAGCTTCGGTTCAAATAATAACCGCGGCCGGCCAATAGGACAAGACGAATTCTTGAATTTTCCGGCGTATGATGATTAATGTACCGGACAGCGGGATAACTGCCGTCATGCCTGGCGATGAACTGGTCTCGCGATTCTGTTTTCATAATGAAATCAAGCGGCGCCACCTTCATAAAGTAATTTTTCGCATAAACGGCGTTAAATCCAATCATGCCGATGAAAACGAAAACAAAGCCAAACCCGCAAAATGTCCGCAGCGGTTTTTGTTTCTCCAGAATCCAGTTGAAAATATTCACAACACTGATAGCGGTCAGAATAATCACAAATGGCACGGCAGGCAGAATATAACGTATCCGGTGCTTGTCCATGAAAAAAGCCATAAGGATAAAAAAAACGGCAAAAGAAAGAAAAAGAAGCTTATCCGTCTTCATCTTCCTGTCCAAAAACGCAAAAGGCGCCATGAAAATCAACAAAGGATTTAAAACCCCGTCAAAATAACGTGGGTTATTGTCCTGCCCCTGGAGAAAAAAGCGCAGTGGAATCAGCAATGTTTCCCAAAAACTTTCACCATAGAGCATCTCACGCATTTTAAAAACACCCCAACCCACCTCCCCGGAAACAAGAGAAGCGGAACTTGGCAGGCTTCCGCCGCCATTGCTGAAAAAGCTTTTATACAAAGGATACAAGGGGTTCCCTGTCAGAAGAGCATTTTTAATCAGCCACGGCGAAAAGACCGCCAGGGAAACCAGAAAAAATACCAGGCCGTATTGCAGAGCTTTCCCTTGCCTGCCCTCATCTCTGGAATGGATAAAGGCCACCGCCAACGTCAGAAAAAACCAGGCCGGAAGGGCGCTGTATTTTGTACCAAGCGCCAGCCCCATCGCCATGGCAGAAACAAACAACCAGACATTGCTTTTATAGCCGCCGTCTCTCCAGTAAACGCAGGCCAGAATACTGAGCGTTGTAAAGAATACCAAACCAACGTCCACATAAGCCGTGGTCGCCGTCCGCAGAATCACCGGCAGACTGATAAACACCAATGCACCCAGCAAACCTGCAAGCTGCCCCCATCTTCTTAAATAGGCATAAAGCAATACGGCAGTTCCGACACCAAAGCTCAGATGAATAAAATTGGGGATGATGTCATTGCCTAAATACAGGGGTATCAGATAAAGCAAAGACAGGTTCATCGGATAATAAGAATACTCCGCCCATGGCGTTTCGTAAAACCAGCCATGGATAATCCACAACTTGGGAATGGCCAGATGGTGAATGAGAACATCACGGGCAACCGGCGGCATAAACGCCAGCACCAACTCCACAAAAAGGAAAAGAAGAATGATTAAACAAAGAATAACTTTAATAAAACGTTCTTTTCCGCCTGATAAGCGGTTCATACGATCATCGTCCATAAATATTCTTTTCCTGTTTTCGAATCAGCCGGATTATTTGTCGAAATCTGCTAGATTTCTCCGCTGCAAAACAAAAGACAGCGAAAAATATTGTCAAAGAAATCAACGATACCCATTTTCCTAAGATGAAAGCGCCGGGCAGATATTCCAATCGCAAATGGTGGACTCCGGCCGACAAGGGAATAGCCATTAATGTATAATTCGCAGGCATAACCTGATAGGCTGCCTGGGTGCTGCCCTTTAGCGGCACAGCTTTCCAGCCTCTGCTATACGAATCGGTAATCAACAGCAAAGCAGGGTGTTCCAGTTTCCCTTTAATAACTAAGTGATTTACTGAAGAATCTTCGATCCTGCAATTTCCAGCAATTTCTCCGGCAAATGACTTGATATCCGGTGATTCCTCAAGGATCACCGTTTTCTCCGGGTCAAAGCTGCTTTTCTCCATTTCTTTAAAGATTTCATCACGTTGTTTCATAATTCGCCAGTGAGAAATTAACTGAATCCGCTCCATGGGATCTTTGATTTCCTCAGCCGTTATTTGACCCTCCCTGGCAAAAAAAATGTAACGACATCTTAACATCTTGAGTAATCTGTGATTTTTTTGAAAAACAAGATACTGCGTTGCTTGATCCTGGTTCAATCCCTGTGTAAAGTACATAAACTGCGCATAACGCAGCAACACTCCTGGGTCATAGCCCCAGAGATCCTGGGCGTCGATAGACATGGAACTGTTATGATCCGGCAAATTAAGAATCCGGTAATCTCCCGGATGTTTCTTAATGAATCGGGAAACGCTGTCAGACACCTTTGACGCCTGGCGAATATCGAAGGCCGGCGTGTAATGAATTGCAAACATATAGATCTCCAGAAAGCCCAGCAAAAAAATTAAATAGACGGATATCTTGAAATATCGGGCCATGAAAAGAAGCAGGGATAAAATCAAGCATGTCACGGCCGCCGCCATGAAAGATTTGGATGAAAAAACAATGCTTTCACGAATGAAATTCGCGTCGCGATATAAACGGTCCGGAAGATAGGATTCTTTCGTCTCATTCATCAATTGCATCATTTTCTTCCAAAATTCCCATGCCACTGATCCGTCGGATGGGAAAGCCATCAGAAAATAACACCCGGCAAGGATGATCCCGATGGTGAAGACAATAAGAACTGTTGCATAACCTTGTCTTTTATTCCTTATCAATTCATCCAGGCCAATACCCGCAAGCATGATCAAAAAAATGGATAGCGGAAAAATAAACTTGGATGTCCCCCGGAAACTGCTAAAGCCGGGCAACCATTGATAAAGCACCTTAAAAAGCGGGACATGGCCGCCAAGAGCAAGGATCAGAAGAATCAAAATCATCACTATGGAGAAACGGCGGGTGGAGCTTTTCCCATAAAACGCGCCATTTACGGCTAACGCCAAACCTGTCATGCTTATGAAAAGCGACATTTCCCAAAGATAACAGTGCCCCCAGTAAGGCATACTGACCATATCTCCAAAAAAATATGGCGTCAAAAGAGTCAAAATGTTTTCAGGAGGAAATGAAAACATTTTTGTAAACGAATAAGATAACCCAGAACTGCGGATAGATTCACTGGCGGCGTCAAACCCGCTGAAAATCTGGACGGCGGATATCATAAAGCTTCCCAGGCAGATGAGCGCTAAACTCATCATCGTCCGGACACGCCGGGATGATTGCAGCAGACAAAGAGCTGTATAAATAAAGCAGGTAATAGCCGTGTAGTAAACATATTGCGGATGCCCGGCCAAGATCAGCATGGTGACCGCCAAGACGCCCATCAGCAACCATCCAATGGAAAACCGCTCGAAGATTCTATCAAGGCAAAGCAATATCAGCGGCGCCCAGGCCATCGCGCACAAATTCGACAAATGACCGGCGTAAATATGGAGAAAATAAGGACCGCTGAACATCACCAGCACTGATGAGAAAAGAGCTGCCAGCGGGTGCAAGCCGCGGGCGCCGGTCCATAAATACATAAAAAAGCCAATGAAAACAACATGCAAGACAATGCTGACATTAATCGCTTTACTTAAAGGCAGCATTAAAAATAACAGGTTCGGCGGATAAAGGAGCGCTGACTGAAAACCACCGAAAAAAGGCGCGCCGGAAAATATATGAGGATTCCATAAAGCCAGATTTCCATTTTTTAACTGACTGAAACCAAAGTCTCTCCAATACATAAACTGATGGGAAATGTCCGTGCCGTCTTTCGACAAGATAAGATTATCAGAGAAAAACAAAACGTCAGCGAATAAGGCTATTGTCAAAACAGACAGAAATATCAAAACCAAATAAAGGGGTATTTTTTTATCATCCTGAGTGACGGCCATGCTGTCGCCTATCTCTTTTCATCAATGTCATGGTTCTGGCCCTGCAAACGGCTCTTTCTGACGGTTAGCTTCTGTTTTTCCGCATCTTCTATTTTTATCGTAAGCGCCTTGATATATTTATGTGCTTCAACATTATCCGGTTTGATCCTTAAAGCCTCTGAAAAATCGGCCATGGCCAGATTATACTGGCGGCGGATATTGTGAACGATACCCCGGTTAAAATAAGCCTGGAAATGACGATGATCGATTGTCAACGCCCGATTAAAATCACTTACCGCCCGCTCATACTGCTTCTGAGCGCCAAAGGCGATTCCCCTGCTGGTAAATGCATCTGCCATGGAGGGATTGAATTTTACGGCGGACGTAAAATCCAAAACGGCCAAATCAAACCGGCCAGTCCTGTTGTAAAGGAGACCTCTGTTATAGTAGGCGTCGGCATAATCCGGTTTCAGTTCCATCGCTTGCCCGTAGTCTTGAAAAGCCATTTCGTTTTGGCCGGTGGCGGCATAACTGATTGCGCGATTATTCAATGCTTCCGCATAATTTTTTTTAAGGATCAGCGCCGCATGATAATCTTCTATTGCCTTATGATAATTGCCTCTCCCCGCATATACCGACCCTCTGAAATTATAAGCAAAAGGCACCTGGTAATTCTTTTTGATATTATCGGGGGAAAGAATATTGTATTGCGCCAGGAAGTCATTCCACAAAGCAAAATTATCCCCCCATAACTGGCATCTCTGCCAGCTCAGAAAAGAAAAAAGAACAACCAGTAAAACTGAACCGACACCCAAAATCTTCTTTTTGTGCCGTGAATCGATCATTAGTGCGGGAACACCCCAGGCCAACGCAACAAACAAACCGGTCAGCGGCAGGTAAGAATACCGATCCGCCGCGGCATGGGAACCAACCTGAATGAAACCGATGACGGGAACAAGCATGACCAGATACCATAGCCAACCTACTGCCAGATACGGAACACGGTCAAATTTCCGTATCGCCAAAATACTGATCAAAACGATGACGCTACCGGAAAAAAAAACGCGCCACACCGGCCACATCCCCGGATGCGGGTAATAAACTGATAAATTCAGCGGCAGGACCGTCTTTTCCAAATACCAGACATAGGACACAATGGCATTATAAACGCGTGAATCCAAAGGGAAAGATTGCATGGAGGGCAATGCGCTAAACTGATGTTCCGCAAAATAAGTGATCATGCTGATCGGTATGACCAAAAGGAGCAGCGGTATTTTTTCCAATATGAGATGCTGAATGCCTGCTGGTTTGGCTGCAATCATTTTTTTGGTCTGCGAGGCGCCGTTAGGACCTGCCTCCCCTCCAAAATGCATGCGGCGCAAGGGCCAGTAATCCAGCAACAGCAATACAAATGGAAGGGTAACCAGCATCGGCTTGGACATCAATCCCAGCAAGAAAAAGACCAGTACAAAGACATACCTTTTCATTTCCTGTGATTGAACATAGAAAACATACGCATAAATGGCAAACATCCCCCAAAAAGCGCTTAAAACATCTTTTCTTGCTGATATCCATGACACAGGTTCAACATGCAGCGGATGAATGGCAAAAAGGACAGCCACCAGCAAGCTCTTCCAGTAGGCTCCCGTCATTTTATAAAAAACAATAAACAACAACAGACTGCTGGCGGCATGCAGCAACAGATTGGTCAAATGATATCCGCCCGCCCAGGAACCGTAAAACTGTGCATCCAACATGAGGGAAATCCATGTCATAGGATGCCAGAAACCAGCGTCGGTTGACGTAAACGCCCATTTGATGCCGCCCAGAGAAAAACCATCAAGAACATTAGTGTTTTTCAATACATAAACGCTGTCATCAATGTTCACAAAATCAAAATGAAGGACTTGCCCGTAAACCGCAAAGATCAGCGCAATGAATGCTAAAAAAGCGATAAGACGCCGCCTGATAATCTTGTTCATCATCTCGTCCGGCATAAAGTGAATTGTTCGCAAAAAATATTTTGTTTTTGTTCTGCCATCATTTTTGAGGCAGGCGGCCTATCCATGTCCCCGACACCGTCAAGTTCCATTCCAGTTGTTTGATCGCCGGCATGGAATGCCTCTTTAAAATAAGTCTGTCTTCCCGTCGCAT
>CAZBGE010000083.1:0-13983 GCA_964491435.1 uncultured Smithella sp. | reverse complement strand
TTAATTTCATGTTCGCCGCCCTTCTGTCCGCATCGAAAAACCGGCCCTCTCACGGATGATGATGAGTTCTGGAAACAATTATATTCACCTATTGGAAGCGGCAAAGATAGCACTTGATAGAGAACCGGTTTCAAATACATTCTTCCAGCGGAAAAGTAAAAGCCCTTAATCCGGCGCGCGGTTGTTCCGCTTTTAATTTTCGTACAAGCTCGATCAAGGATGCGACATCTTCGTCAGGCACCGCCAGCATCAGGGTGTTATTACGGCCCGGCCAGTAATGCGTTCCCAGTTTCGGCTCACTTTCCTCCCCTTCGCCGGTGGCGCCGTGCATTTTCGTATAGGACTTGAACCCCGCGTTCTTAAATGCATTCGTCACACTCGCATCGGAGGCCTCGGCGTAAATCACAAAAAACATTTTCATCAGCATCCCTTTCCGGGCAGCTCCCAATTACTTTTCCTCAAGCCGCTCTTTTCTTTTCTTCCGGTTTTTGAATTTTTCCTGCCAGTCATCAAAAATATCGTAGGCCGACGGCACAACCACCAGCGTGAGAAACAGCGACGTCAACAAACCGCCGATAACCGCAATCCCCATCGGAGCGCGCGTTTCCGCACCTTCGCCGACGCCCAGGGCAATCGGCAGCATGCCAAAAATCATGGCGAACGTTGTCATGAGAATGGGGCGCATTCTCACCGGCCCCGCCTGAAGAATCGCTTCCCGGCGCGCCATCCCCCTGCCCCGCAAAACGTTGGTGTAATCCACCAGCAGAATCGCGTTTTTCTTCACCAGTCCCATCAGGAGAATCAAACCGATGATACTGAAGATACTCAGTGTCTTCCCGGTAATAAACAGCGCGCCGAACGCCCCGATGAAAGACAGAGGCATGGACAAAAGCACCGTTACGGGATGAATGAAGCTTTCAAACTGCGACGCCAGGATCATGTAAGCCATAACGATACCCAGAAGCAGCGCAAAAAGAAGATAGCCAAAAGATTCCTGCATGACTTCGGCCATTCCCTGATATTTAGGGACGTAATCCGCGGGTAATATTTTGGCGGCAATAGCATCCAGTTCTGCCTGCGCCTGCCCCAGGGGTTTTCCCTCCAGGGAAGCAAAAACGGTTATAGCCCGCTGCCGGTCCACCCGGTCAATCACGCTGGGACCTGTCCCCTCGTTAATCATGACCACATTCGACAGTTCTACCAGCCTGCCGTCGCGCGCCTTCACATAAATACGCTCCAAATCCCCCTTGCTGTCGCGGTCTTCTGAATACAAGCGCACCCGGATGTCGTATCGTTTTCCCTTCAGTTCATCCTTGTACCGGGCAATATCCAGTTCCCCGCTGACCAGCAGATTAATCGCTTCGGCCACGGTCGCCACATCAACGCCCAGATCCGCCGCCCGGTCACGATCAATATACACCTGGTATTCCGGTTTTCCGGCCTCCAGGGAAGTGTCCACATCAACAATCCCCGGCAGTTTTGAAAATTCGTCCGTTATTTGCCTGGCGTAACTTTTCAGGGCGCTCAGATCCTGACCGCGAATGCTGTACTGGATCGGCACATTCCGGATCCCGCCTCCCACAACGGAAATATCTTCCGCGGTCGCCTTCAATCCCGGAATCAGCCGTAATTTCGTTCGCGCGATCTTTTTAATGTCCTCCTGGCTGTATTCGCGCTCGGCTTTTGGCGTCAGATTGATCATCATTCTGGCGCGATTGGCGTAGCCTCCGTATCCCTGGATATAAAAGACGGATTTGACGCCCGGAATTTCCTGAATCATCTCTTCCGTTTGGCTCAAAAATTTCTCAACCTGCTCCACAGAATAATCGATCGGCGTCTCCATCCGGACCAGGAAAACGCCCTGATCTTCGGACGGCGTAAATTCCTTGCCGATATACTTCGTCAAACCGAGGCTCAACATAAAAATAACCAGGGCGCCCGCCAGAACGGTTTTTCGATAGCCCAGGGTAAACTCCAGGACACGACGGTAAAAGACTTCCAGTTTTTCATAGTAATGCTCAAACCGATCGCCAATGGATGTCCAAATGCGTTTTTTGCCGGTCCCGCCCTCGCTTCCGCCCGCTGCCAGGGGGTTGGGCATTGATTTGTGATGAGGCTTAAGAAAAATCGACGCCATCATCGGCGTCAGTGTAAAGGAAACCAGCAGGGAGACCAGAACGGCGAAAACAATCGTCAAGGCGAACTGGAGAAAAAAGCGGCCGATGATGCCTTTCATGAAGGCGACGGGCAGGAAGATCGCCACAATCGCCAGAGTCGTGGCCATGACCGCCAGACCGATTTCCGATGTGGCAAAGGTGGCGGCCTCGCTCGGCGCCATGCCCTCTTCAATGTGCCGGTAAATGTTTTCAATAACAATGATGGCGTCGTCAATGAGCAGGCCCACGGAAAGCGACAGAGCCAGCATGGTCATGTTGTTGAACGTAAAGCCGAAGGCGTTGATGATCGCGAAGGTCGAGATGACGGAGACAGGCAGGGCCACCGCGCTGATGAGTGTTGTGCGCGCATTTTTCAGAAAGATAAAAACAGCCAGGATGGCAAAAAGGCTGCCGATGATTAGATGAAATTGAACTTCATCAATTGAACGGATAATGAAAAGTGACGAATCCACCCCCGTATTGATCCTCATTCCGGGAGGCAGGGTTTTATTGATTCTTTCGACCTCCTTCTTGACGCGGTTGGCCACTTCCACCGTGTTGGTGCCGGACTGCTTCTGAATCGCCATGCCGACGGCCGGAATCCGGTTGAAGCGCGACAGGGAACGCTTTTCTTCCATGCCGTCTTCCGCCCGGCCGATATCCCGAATACGCACCGGCGCGCCCTTATAGTAGCTGATAATCAGGTCATTAAAATCGGGAATATGGGCAAACTCTCCCTTGATCCGGACGCTGTATTCCTTGGTTTTGGTTTCAATACGGCCTCCCGGCAGCTCGACATTTTCCCTCTTCAGGGCCAGCACGACATCGCTGGGAGCAATCTGGAAGGCATTCATCTTTGCGGCGGAAAGCCAGATGCGCACCTGCCGCAGACGCAAACCATAGAAAATGACATCGCCGACCCCATTGATGCGCTGCAGCTGCTCTTTAATGACTTCATCGGCATAGGTGGAAAGATCCCGCACGGATCGGTTACCGGAAAGGTTCAGAAACAATATCGGCTGGGCGTCCGGATCCACCTTGGCAATCCGCGGCTCATCGATGTCGTCGGGCAGTTTGGAGCGAATGCCGGACACCTTTTCACGGACATCCTGAACTGCCTCGTCAATGTCGCGCTCCAGAACAAATTCAATCGTTGTCCGGGCGACGCTTTCCGTGCTGGTGGAGGTAATCACCTTGACGCCGTTGATGGTATTCACGGCGCCTTCAATGCGCTCGGTGACATCCACATCCATCACGTCCGGACTGGCGCCTTTGAGCGTTGTCGTCACGGTGACAATCGGAAAATCAACTTTGGGAAAAAGGTCAACACCGATAGACGGATAACTGACAACACCCAGCACCACCAGAGCCAAAATAACCATGGTGGCAAATACCGGACGCTTGACGGAGGTATCAGCGAGCCACATGGACCTTCACTCCTTCCGACAAATTGTTCTGGCCGACCACCACCACCTGTTCTCTTTCTTTTAAACCTTCCAAAACTTCCACATACTCGCCGTATTTATTGCCTGTTTTGATGATTCTTTCCTGCGCTTTATCGCCGGCGGCGACAAAAATACGAACCGTGGATGCGTCATACAGAAGCGCCGTCACAGGCACGACCACCGTTTCCCGGGGCGCCTGCGTGTAAATCTGAACACGGGTGAAATACCCCGGTTTTAACAGGTCGCCGGCATTCGGAACGAGGGCTTCCGCCTGCAGCGTCCGGGTGCGCTCTTCCATGTTTGGATAAAGCAAACTGACCTTGCCCCTGAAAGTTTTACCGGAAAAAGCATCAACGGTAAAAACAACCTCCTGCCCGATTTTCAAGGCGGCGACGTCTTTTTCCCGTATGGTGAAATTTAGCTTCAGCGGATGAATTTTAATCAGCTGCAAAAGCGGAGTGCTGTTACGCACATAATCGCCTACGGAGACCCTCTTTTCCTTGACCGCTCCGGCGATCGGCGAATAGATTTTTGTCCGGGCGTGCCGCTCCCGGGAGATGGCCAAAAGCGCCCTGACTCTTTCCAGGTCCGCTTCCGCCAGCTTGACCCTCGTGGATACGTCGTCAAATTGCTGCCGGGTGACAAGTTCTTCCTGATACAGGGCCTCTTTTCTACTGTATTCCGCCCTCGCATTCACGAGAGACGCTTCGGCCTGTCTCAGGGCGGCCTCCGAGCGCTTCCAGTCCAGCAGATAATCCGTCGGATTGATTTCGGCCAGCAGGGTCCCGGCGCTGACGCGCTTTCCCTCGTCGAAATAAATTTTTTTAACAATTCCATCCACTTCCGCGCTGACCAGCACTTCCTCGTCGGCCCTGAGCGTTCCGGTCGTCTCCAGATAGGGCTGAACAGTTTTTCTTTCGGCAGACCAGACACGCACATTCACCAGCCGCTCCGGCTCCGCTTTTTTTTCCTTTGCGCAGGATATGAAAAAAGGAATAACCAGCGCAATCAGGACGGCAATCAGCAGACCTCTGGCGCTCAGCCGCCTTGCCGCCGGCTGAGCGGAAAAAAAATTATCTTGAACGTTCATATTTCCTTGACCCTCCCCATGGTATGTTGGCTCGCCTCTCCGCGTTACTTTCCCTCCAGAACAAACCTCAACAATGTGCCGCTTGATTTTCTAACCCTCAAATACGCAAGCTGGCATCCGTACAAGGCTTCCGCCGCATTTTTTTCCGAGGACAAAAGAAGGGAATTGGCGTCCATCACATCAAGACTCGTCGCCAAACCGTTTTCATACTGCCTCAGGACGCCGTTGAAGTTATCCTCGGCAAAAACAAGCTGATCCTCCAAAAATTTCAGCGCGCCTTTTTGCGTTTCCAGATCCAGACAGGCGCCTTCCAATTCGACATCGACATTTTTCTTCAAGTCGTCATACGCCAGACGAGCCTGCCGCTCTTTGGCCTTGGCTTCGTTGAGTTCAGCCGTTCTCAGGCCGCCTTCAAAAAAAGGAAAAATCAGCGATACGCCGGCCAGGATGCTTTCCCGGTTGAGGGTCGCCGTCGCCGGATTCTGGTCGGCGCCGTTATAAACTGCGTATAAACCCACATTCGGCCAGAAAGCGCCTCTGGCGTATTTCACCTGCTGCCCGGCCATCCGGATCTGCATATCATAGCTTTGCAGATCGGATCTGTCGTTCATCGCTGTCCGGCGCAATTTTTCAATGGGGTCAACATCCGCGGAAGAATGCTCTTCTTCTTTTAAACGGAAATTCTCCTCAACCCCCGTGATGCGCACCAGAGCGGCGCGGCTCAACTTCAAAGCGTTCGTCGCCCGGAGATAATCGGCCTGCGCGCCGGACAATTCCCCTTCGGCCCGCAACAGCGCCGTTTTCGTCAACTCTCCGACTTTCATCCTTCTTTCCACGGAATGGCGGTATTGCGTCAGCCTCTCCACATTGGCCGCCGCGATTTCGAGCGCTTTTTTCGCTTTCAGCACATCATAATAAGCGGACGCCACCGCCAGGATAAAATCCGTTTTGGCTGTGTCTAAATCAAACTCACTTCTGGCAATCGACTGTCCGGCGATTTTCAAGGCATTCAGCTCGCGCAGACTCAAAGAGAAAGCCTGATCCGCGCGCACGCCCCACGTCCCTGATTCCTCCGGTTGAATCAATACGCCGGCAACCGTGCGTTTCTCCTCCGTAAAGCGATTATACGAGCCATTCGCCGTTACTCTGGGCATTAAAACCGCCCACGCTTTTTTTTTGCTCATCCGCGCGATGTAGATATTTTCCTCGGCGTACTTTATCTTTTCGGAATTTTTCAACGCCTGCCGGTACAGATCATCCAACGCATACTCCTGCGCCAGTCCGGCGGATGCGGACATCAAAGCGGCGGCAAATAGCATCATCAAACAGAAACAACCTTGCTTCATTCTTTCCAATCCTTTCCCTGTCACAAAAGCTTCGCTTGTCAGTGGATAACGCCCATCGCCCTTTGCAGGCGGGCATGAGAAATATGATAATCTCCCAGCGCATTGGCGTATTCTGATTTGGCGCGGGTCAGCAATGTCTGCGCATCCAGCACCTCCGTAGAGCGCGCGACTCTTTCCTTATAGCGCGCTTCGGATATCCGGAAATTTTCTTCGGCCTGTTCGATAACTTTTTGCGAAACAGCAATCTGGCTTTCGGCTTCCCGCAGCGCAAGATACGCATTCTTGATCTCCAGCTCAATCTGGTCATGCAGCTCCCGGGATTGATCGATGGCCTGATTTTCCATGGCTTTTCCGGCATCAACCCGGTATTTTGTCTTTCCCCACTCCCAGAAATTCCAGGTTGCCACCGCCATCACATGCCAGCTTTCCTGATCCTGATACTGTGTGCCGGAAACAGACGGCGTATCGCCAAACCTTCCATAATTGCCAACCAGACTGACCGAAGGAAAGTATTCGCTTTGCGCCACGCGGACCATTTTGCCGGCCCGGGAGGCTCTGAGCGCGTAAATCTTCAGCTCCGGCCGGCGCTCCCTGGCCGTCTCGACGCACTCCTGAAATGATTGATGCAGAGGTTGATAGTCCAGAATATCGACTACCTCTACCGGCGCCGACAATTGCCGTCGCAAAATTGTATTCAAACTGGATTTCGCCAGTTCCACAGCGTTTTCCGATCTCACCTGCGCCTGTTTCCCGTTCGCCAGTTCCACCTCGGCCTGCAACAGGTCGTTTTTAGGAATTAAACCAACCCGGTAAAAATTCTGGGCGACATCCCGGTGCGCCCTGAGCATTTCCACCGCCTGGCGCGCCGTGTCCCAAAGCCGTTGCGCCCGCAAAATGTTGTAGTACGCAATCTTGACATTTTGCACCACATCCTGAGTTTTCGCCGTTTCTTCAATCCAGGCTGCTTCCCGGGCTATCTCACTGGCCTGATAATTGGCCAGAATGCCGCCGCCGGCGAAAAGCGGCTGCCGGGCTTCGACAAACCAATTATAATTGTCAATGGTTCCGGTAACCATGTGCGTCGCGGGCATTCCGGCAACGCCCGGAAAGTAATAATTCGGCGCCTCATTGAGACGCCGGTAACTGTAAGACGTGCTGAATTTCGGCAGGAATCCCGTAAAGGCTTCCCGCTTTCCTGCCTCGGCGCCCTTCGCTCCTTCTTTGGCGATGTTAATCACCAGGCTGTTTTTGAGCGCAAGAGCAATGCTTTCCTCAAGGGTCAAAGGCCCGGCTGCGCCGGCGGAAAGAGGAAAAAGAAGGATCAGGACCGCCGCTATAAGCCGCAGGCATCGGATTTTAATGATTGTCGTCATGTTTTTCCCCCGCTTCTTTATGATATTGACGTAAAATATTCAAAGATAATCGCTTGCCGGAGCAATCTGTCTTGTTCACGGACAGAAGAAACCGAAAATACTACGCCAGCATTTTGTTCAGCTCTGCCGCCAGCTCCGTCAAATCTTCACGGTCCAGCTCCAAAGAAACTTTTCCGCCGCCGGGATGAGCAAAAATCAGGGCGGCGCCGGTTCCGGTTTTCTGAATACGCCATTTTGCATCCGCCGGAAACTTGACCTGGTCAGGCAGCCAGTCGTCAGGCTTGAATTCCGCGATTTGAATCAGCACGCCGAAAGCATGACGGGGATGAATAAATATCTCCTTCCAGACGCCTCCCGGATACTCATTGTAGCCGAAGAACGGAACGCCGTGCGCCTCCAGATGGCTCATGGCCTTGCGGATATCCGTCGTCTGCAGGGTGATATGGTGAACACCCGCTTCCCGGGAGGTGAGAAAGCCATCCAAAAAACTGCCCGGCGCCGTAGGTGAAATGATCTCCAGCCGGGACAAATCACCCAGTGAAAAGAGCCTCCAGAAAAATTTTGTTGCGGGATCAGCCGCGCTGGTCCCCGCAACCGCTCCCAGAACGTCACGAAAAAAATGTTCGGCCTTTTCCTGGTCTCTTACCGCAATGGATACATGGTCGATGCGTGAAATCATTTTTTCTTCCCCTTTTCATTTATTCATTTGGACAGCTGCCGGAACAGGTCAACAAACGGTCCGTCTTCACGCCAGGCGTAGCAAGTGTTGGTCAGATATTGAACAATGCGCTTTGTCTGCTCCGGCTCATAGCCTGCCGGCTCTCTTGACTGGTGCGTCGCCACGCCTTGGAATACCGCCTGGGAAACAGCCTGCAGGAGTTCCAGTAAATGCGTACAGCCCCTGGCGCCCCCGGCCAGTTTTTTGACTTTCGCCGTAAATCCGCGCGTAATGGTCAGCCCCTTGATCGGGGCAAGACAATTCATCGTTTCCCGGCAAAATTCCCGCGGCACAGTGAGCATCTCCACATCAACGTCTTCAATTAAAAAAGTGGAACAATTCACCAGCAGACGCAGGCTCATATGGTGAATGGCGCCGCGTGGAAACGTTTCACCGGTCAGCAGACGCGTATCCTGAAAGCGATTGTCCTTCAGGAATCCCTCCACGATAATTCTGTGCTCATCATAATCGTACGTCGCTACGTCGATGCGGCGCGCATGTATTTTTTTTCCTTTTGATTTCCAATGGTTTGGCATTTCATTCTCCCGGCCGCCAGTTAAAAAAATGACGGATCTGATTATAAAAACTTCAACCAGCCATAGCATCTTCGATTCTTTACGTAACAGGAATCATGCTCATGAGCATACGCTTCTTTTTCAAAGGAAATATTCTGATAAGCATTTCCTGCGCCGAATAATCTCATGATCCATTCCGCCAGATACCACAAATAAAAGAAGACATAGAGCATTTCTTTCATTTGCGCCGTGTGAATGGCCTCATGATTGATGGTTCTGGACGTCATTCCGGATCCTGTGGGCGCAAATAAAATCCCCAGGAGATTGATGGCGGCAATTTTATGCGGCGGAATAATCTTTGTGTAAATAATTTTCATTCTTCCCTGATTACTCTGTTAGTCAGGATTCCGATTTGTTCAATCTCGACGCTGATCACGTCACCGGCGCGAAGAAACAGCGGCGGCTGGCGGGTAAAGCCGATGCCTTCGGGCGTGCCTGTCAGGATCACCGTACCCGGCAACAGCGTCATGGAACGGCTCAAATGGCTGATGATCGCCGGTACATTGAAAATCATCTCCGAGGTTCTGGCGTCCTGTACAACCTGCCCGTTCAGGATGGCGCGGATGGCCAGATCGTTTGGATCTGCGATCTCGTCTTTGGTCACGATCCACGGCCCCAACGGGCAGAAGGTGTCAAAACTTTTTCCCCTGGCCCACTGCCCTTTTTGATGGCCGTCAAACTGCCAGTCCCGCGCGCTGACGTCATTGGAGCAGGTATAACCGAACACATAATCCATGGCTTCCTGAGGATTGATATTTTTCGCCTGCCTGCCGATGATGACGGCCAGTTCCGCCTCATAGTCCACGCAATCGGGACCGGCCGCAGGCAGGATAACGGGACCGTCCTGCCCGGCAACGCTGCTGGTCGCCTTGATGAACAGCACCGGCCGGGAAGGTACGGACATCGCCGTCTCTTCCCCGTGCTTCTGATAATTGATACCCAGAGCAAGAACATTGAGAGGAACAAGAGGGGAAAGCCATTGCCCGATCTTTTCCTCCCGTGCGGTAATTTTAAAAGAACCCAGAATATCGCCTTCAATGACTTTTGCGGCATCCGGACGGGTTGAATCGTAAATTCCGGTAAATACTTCATTTCTTTCGGATAAAAAACGGATGATTTTCATATGACCATGGCTCCCTGTACAGAATTTCATATCCATTGATGGACGCGTTTTTTATCACGACCAGCCGGTTAATTCAACTTATAGTGGCACGGATAATAGGCCTTGCCACAGCAGCGGTTTTTCCTGTATAAAATTGAGGCTCATCCGGAATCACAATGGTGGATAAGATGAACCATCGTGATTTTTCAAATTATAAGGTGTTTTGGCAATGATGGATATGCTCGATTATATCAGCACCTGGTCTGTTCTTAAATGGGCGGTTCTCGTCCTGATTGCGGGATTTATCGGCCAGTTCGGCCGAATATCGGCCGAAGCCGTGATCGCCAGAATGCGCCGCCGCCGGGCGGAAAAACAATCTCCCCCGCCGGATGACGTCAAGCAGCCGGAAACTGCTTCCTTACCCGCCCCGGATGCTGCCGAAGCGTTCTCCCCGCAACTGATTGCGCCGCCCGTTGACCTTCCCGCAGCCTCACCCCGAAAACCGGCGGCGTCTGCGGACCTTCCTGATAAAAAAATGCTCAAGGCAATAGCCAAAGCCAGAAAAAAAGAAGTGAAAAAGAAATCCCTTTGAAAAACCCTTTTGCCGTCATTACCAGGAAAATGGAAATCAAGGCAAAGCGGTAAGCGCACCTGAAGGTAACGCGCCACGTAAAACATCGTCTCAACGTAGTTCGGACCTTCAGGTTCGTTGGCTTGACCTTGCTGGTTTGGCGCAGCTAAAGCTACGCGCTACGTAAAAATGTCTCTCTGGTCTTTAGTAAGCGCACATGAATGTCCGCGCTACGTTAACATGTAGTCCGGGTCTTCAGACCCGTGAATTACAGCGGCGTGACGTTTATTTTCATGCCCGCGTGGCGTTACAAGAGCCATGAGAGTTTTCCGCAAAGACGGTAATCAAATATTTTCAAATGTTTCCAGATTCCCGCCTTCACGGGAATGACGCCCAAAGGCATTTTTCAAACCAAGTCTCTTTTTCTGAAGGAAGAATGGGCTAGAAGGCAAACCTCAAAATTGATCACCACAGAACACCGCCTCCCTTCTAAATGGAGGATGGGGGGATTTTCTTGCTGCCCTCATAAAGCTCGTATTCCAGCAGGCGACATTCGATTTCACCGTTGTAAAAGGTCAACCGGCGCTTGGTGCGCAAACCAACTTTTTTAATCATTTCCAGATTGCCGGTAAAAATGTAGCCGCGGTAGCGCCGGCCGATGCTTTTAAACCAATCGCCGCAACCTTCGTACAGCGCTTCCAACCGTTGCAGAGCGCCGGAATTGTTGCTTTTGTGAACCAGGTCGGCGGCTTTGCGGAGAATGACTTTCTGTCCAGGAGCAATCTCTTTTGCGGGATAAGCATGCTGCTTTTTAATTTTTAACTGCTCCAGGCGCTCGCCATAGGGAGGGTTGATCACAATAGCGCCGCCGCCTCCCGGTATCTGTGTCTTTTCAAACGGGCAGACCGCAAATTCAATCAGATGGTCAACACCCGCCGTTTTCGCATTCTGGCGCGCCGCTTCCACGGCTTTCGGATCAATGTCCGTGGCCATAATCTTCGAGGGCAGTTGCCGGGAGGACGCGTGGCGGGCTTTCTTGCGCAACTCCTGCCAGATTTCACCCGGAAAATCTTTAATGTACATGAACCCGTAATTGTTGCGTCCCATTCCCGGCGCGCGATTGAGCGCAATCAGGGCCGCCTCGATGGCCAGTGTGCCGCTGCCGCACATTGGATTGATAAAAGGCGTCTTGCCGTGCCATCCCGTTGCCAGAATCAGCGCCGCCGCCAGAGTTTCCTGCATCGGAGCGGCCAGCGGGATTTTGCGATACCCCCGCAGCGACAGGCGATCCCCGGAGGTGTCGATATAAACCATCGCCTGATCATTGCGCCAATATACATGAATAACGGCTTTATCTTTTTGCGGCCCGGAATCCGGCCGGATGCCGGTTTTTTCACGGATGCGGTCAACAATCGCGTCCTTGGCCTTCAGGTTGGCAAAGCGCGAATCGGTAATCTGCGGATGATCGACCACGGACGTGACGCAAACATAGGCATGCGGTCCCGCGTCATGCAAAAGCGTCTCCCAGGGGATGGCATTGATCCGTTCATAAAGAACGGCGGGCGAGATGACCTTGAAGATTTGCAGTTGATACAAAACGCGCTGGGCCGTGCGCAAATGAAGATTGAGCCGCATCGTATCCGCGAGTGTTCCTTCGGTGGAAACGGCGGTGTCGATTTCATGCAGCACCGGAAACCCCAAGGCTGCGATTTCCGCCTTTAAATAAGGCACAACCCCCTTGGGGCAAGTCACCAATATTCTACTTTTCTTTTCCCAGATAGACATGAATCAACAGTAACACACCCAGAAGGACTTCGCAATCCCCATCAACTGGAATTGCATTGAAATAATTGTGAAAATCTTCAGCCACTTGCTTTTTGCAGACTGATAACCGGGTTCTGCCCGGCCTATTTCCAATATTAACCGTCTTTTTTCTCCCCCTATCCTATTTTCCCGGTTCAAACTGATTTTTCGCCGACCAGAAGGAAGGCAAATGACGAAGTAAATACAAAATACTTTTACGGTGCTGCCAGATGCGCCCGCGGAATTTTTTGCGCCAGGCCGGGTCGGAATAAAAACGTTTAACATGTTCGTTGTAGAGATGATCCAGCTTTTCCCTGGAGCCAATCTCCCGCGGAACAAAAACGAAGTTCAGGCAATTCATCAGACGCCAGTCCTCCTCAAATGTTCCCTCGTCGCGAATCGTTGACCAAAGCGGCGCTCCGGGAAATGGCGTAAACTTGGCCATGTTCATATCGTCAAGCCCCAGCTCCATGATAAAATCAGACGTCCGCTGAATGGACGCTTCCGTTTCTCCCGGCAGTCCCATCATGAACAGCCCCTTGGCGCGCAGGCCGGCGGCCTGAATGCGCCGCACGGTATCGCGCACATCATCGAGCGACACGCCGGATTTGTGACGCAAAAGCATGCCCGGATCGGCCGATTCAATACCCAGCGACACCATCAGACAACCGGCGGTTTTCAACATCATCAACAAATCATCATCCGTGTAACCCACACGCACGGCGCAGTTGAAATTCATTCCCAGCGGTTTTTGCGCCAGCTTCCCGCAAAGCTCCACAATCCGCCTGCGGTTGGCGGTAAAAAGATCATCGTAGATATTGACATGACGGATGCAAAATTTATCGCGCAGATATTTCATGTGTTCGTAAATATAGGCCGCTGAGTTGTAACGGAAGCCTTTTTTGAAAACGGACCTGTCACAATAGGAACACTGAAACGTACAGCCGCGCGACGTAATCATGGTCGCGCCAGGCGTCTGCGTATAGCTGAAAAGCGGCAAATGATAATCGCGGGGAAAGCCGGAGAGTTTTTCGTAGGCCGGAAAGGGCAGAGTATCCAGATCAGCGATATGCTCTCTGGGGGTGTTGGCCACAGCGGCGCCCGCCTCCCGGTAAATCAGGCCGGGAATGGCCGCCGGGTCCAGGCCCGCGGCAAGTTCGCTCATGGTCACCTCGCCTTCGCCCGCCACAAAGTAATCAAAGGCCGGATAATCAGCAAGCAGCTTCTCGCGCAGCGCTGAAACATGGACGCCGCCGCACACCGTGACGACGCCGGAATTTTGCTCTTTAATCAGTTGCGCAATGTCCGCGGCATCGGGAAAAGACGAAGTTGTAGCTGAAAAACCGGCTATTTGGGGCACAAATGCCAGAATGTCCCGAACCTGCTTGCGGACATCCACCGGCGCGCCAGGACCCAGGCAATCCACTACCCGCACATCATGCCCCTCACGAAGCAGATAGGCGGCGATGGAAAGCATCCCCTGCGGCGCCATGCGGTTGGCAACATCGGTGATATCGCGGCGCCCCGGAAACCAGTTGAAGCCGCGTGGATGAATCAGCGCAATGCGCTTTTTTTCACAAGGCGAAATCATGATTACCTTAGCTTCCGGCCCAAAAACGGTTCAAAATGATGCCATTCGAAGGGATGCTCCAAAGCAAAACAGGCCAACTCATCGGCATAGGCCTGGGCGGATTCCAGAACCGCCTTTTTCCGTTCGGCGCGCGTTGCGGCAACCACCTTCCGTCCTTTGGAAACTTTGACATGATACTTTCCAAAAGCCTCCTGATAAACAAAAAAAGTCATC
>CAZBGE010000082.1:0-14044 GCA_964491435.1 uncultured Smithella sp. | reverse complement strand
TCTCATGGGCCAGGTCGGTTCGGAAAGCATCGGCTTTAACATGTATAGCGGAACCGGCGGACAACTGGATTTTGTCCGCGGCGCCTCCCAATCCAAGGGGGGACAATCTTTCATCGCATTGCTTTCGACCGCCCAAACCAAAAACGGGCTTGTTTCGCGAATCAACACGGCGTTGCCTATGGGTGCCATTGTCACCACGCCCCGCACGGATGTGCAGTGCGTGGTGACCGAATACGGTGTGGCCGATCTTATGGACCTGAGTCTCAGCCAGAGCGCGGAAGCACTGATCGCGATTGCCCATCCGGCGTTTCGGGATCAGTTGAGGCATGATGCCAAAAAGGCGGGATTGCTCCATTGATCAGGAAAAAATCATAAAAGGAGATGTGACCATGGATATATTTGCCGGAATCAGGGTTATCGACATCACACAATTTATTTCAGGATCGCGCTGCACGCAGATACTGGCCGATATGGGAGCGGAAGTGGTCAAGATCGAACCGCCCCAGGGCGATACCCTGCGCCTGATCTTCAGCATGATGGAAGGGGCTGAGCGCAATTACTCGGTTTTGAACCGCAATAAATACGGCATGGCTCTGGACTGGAAAAAACCGGAGGGGCAGGAAATCATCCGGCGCCTGGCGGCCACCTCCGATATCTTCGTGCACAACCTTATCCCCGGAACCATGGAAAATAGTCATTTAGGATATGAGGATATCCGGCAGGTTAAGCCGGATATTATTTACATCGCCATCTCCGGTTTCGGAACCACGGGCATCAATCCGGAACGAGCCGCCTTCGATATTATCGCTCAGGCCACCGCCGGACACTTCTGGAACGATCTGGAAAACCTGATGCCTCCTTCCAATCACTGGGGCGACCTGGTCAGCGGCGGTTATGCCGCGCTGGCCGCCTGCATGGCTCTCATCCACCGGATGAAAACAGGCCAGGGACAGTTCATCGATCTCTCCATGCAGGATGTTCTGTATTTCAACAACTATCGGGCCATGATTGACCGGGCCATGGCGCCCATTGTGGATCAGGCCACGCAGATGCTGGGCCGGAAACCTGCCGAGGTTTTGAACTCGAAAGACCGCATGCCCTTCTATGGCTTCTTCAAAGCGAGCGACGGAAAAGTAGCCATCGTGTCCGTCACGCCGCGTCAATGGCGCGATCTGGCCGAAATCGTCGAACACCCGGAGCTGGCAACCGATCCGCGCTTCAACAACCTGATTGTTCAGGTTAACAATCACGATGAAGCAGTCGCACTCATTGAAGATTGGACCTGCCGGCATACTTCAGCCGAAATTGTACAGCTGATGGAAAATAAAAAAATCCCCTGCGGCATTGCCTATTCCGTGGATCAGGTCAACGATGACGATAATTTACGGGTGCGGGGCATGTTCCAGACTGTTGAGCATGCCCGGTACGGCGCCATCGACATCCCCGGCATCCCGTATCATTTTTCGGACACGCCGGGAAAAATCACCAGGCCAGCTCCGGAACTGGGCGAGCACAACCGGCTGCTGCTGGAACAGTGGCTGGGATACAACGGGGAGGAAATCGGCCGGCTCAAAGCGGCGGGCATCATCACGTAATTGCGTCCCTTCCCGGCAGGGTACGGGAATTCAGACAACGAGGAAGGTGTGCGCCAAGACGCACATTGAACTAAATAAAAAAGAGGGAGATTTTCTATGGCAAACTTGATTATGGATGAACGGGATCAGAAATTTGTTTTGTATGAGATGTTGCAGGCAGACAAGCTTTGCGAATACCCGCGCTACGCCGATTTTTCGCGGGAAACATTCGACATGATTCTGGAAGAGGCGCAGAAGTTCGCCGTGGAAGAAATTTTCCCGA
Organism: uncultured Smithella sp.; assembly: GCA_964491435.1. Classification (GTDB taxonomy): domain Bacteria; phylum Desulfobacterota; class Syntrophia; order Syntrophales; family Smithellaceae; genus UBA8904. The sequence continues at coordinate 12,187 of CAZBGE010000082.1, read as the reverse complement.
CACTCAAGGAAGGCGACCGGGAAGGCTGCCGTCTGGAAAAAGGGCAGGTGCATGTGCCGAAAAGTTTCCACCGGATTTACAAGCTCTTCTGTGAGGGTGGCTGGAATTCCATGGGGTTTCCCCAGGAAATCGGCGGCCAGGGGCTGCCCCGCATCATGCGCCTTGCCGCCAACGACTGGTTCATTCATAACTTCGCCTTCATCGCCTATCCCGGACTCTCCGCCGGCGCGGCGCATCTTGTCGAAGTTTACGGCACCGCCACGCAAAAAGAAAAGTACCTGCACAGGATGGTCGCAGGCGACTGGGCGGGAACCATGTGCCTGACCGAACCAGGCGCGGGCACCGACGTCGGCAATCTCAGCACCAAGGCCGTCCGGCAGCCCGACGGCACCTTCCGCATTCAGGGAACAAAAATCTTCATCACCTCCGGTGACCACGATCTTACCGAAAACATCATTCATCCCGTTCTGGCGCGCATCGAAGGCGATCCTCCCGGCACGGGCGGCATTTCCATTTTTCTGGTTCCCAAATACCTTGTCAACGCCGACGGAAGCCTGGGCGAGCGCAACGATTACGAAATCGCCGGCATTGAGGAGAAGATGGGCATCCACGGCAGCTCCACCTGCCTGATCAACTTCGGCGACAACGGCGCGTGTTACGGCGAACTGCTGGGCGAAGAACGCGAGGGCATGAAAATTATGTTCAAGATGATGAACGAGGCCCGCATCGGGGTAGGGATGCAGGGACTTACCAGCGCGACCATTGCCTACCTGCATGCCCTGCAATATGCCAAGGAAAGACTCCAGGGAGCATCTCTTCTGGATTTCGCCAACCCGGCCGCGCCGCGCGTGGCGCTCATTCATCACCCGGATATCCGGCGCATGCTGCTGTGGATGAAATCCCATGTCGAGGGAATGCGCGCCCTGATGTATTTCGCCTCCTATTGCGGCGATATGATTCTCACAGCGAAGGATCAGGACGTGGAAGACAAATGGAGCGGCATCCTGGAAATCCTCACGCCCATCTGCAAGGCCTACTGCACAGATGTCGGCTTTTTAGTCATCAACAACGCCATGCAGATTTATGGCGGCTATGGATACTGCCAGGAATACCCCATCGAACAGTTCATGCGGGATGAAAAAATTGCCTGCATCTTCGAAGGCGCCAACGGTATCCAGGCCCTTGATCTGATCGGCCGCAAGCTCGGCATGCGCAAGGGCGCCTGCTTCATGGCGCTTTACACCGAGATGCAGTCTGTCATCACCCGTTACCAGGAACTTCTGCCGGAGCTGGCCCCCGATGTCCAGGCCGGTTTGAGCGCCATGGCCGAGATGGCAACCTTCTTCGCCAAAAGCGCCAAGGCCGGAAAATTCATGATCCCGGTCGGCAACGCCTATCCCTACCTCCTGCTGATGGGCAGGGTCATCTGCGCCTGCTTCCTATACTGGGAAGCGGGCATTGCGCGGGAAAAACTCAACGCGCTGACCGCGCAGAAAGGTGTCGATCCGAACAACGCAGAGCAATGGGCCGGATTCATCAAGAGCGACAAGGACGCGGCCTTTTACGCGGGCAAGCTGGCCAGCGCGAAGTATTTTGTCAAAAACGAGCTGCCCTATATCGAAGCCATCGTCAAAGCCATCAAGAGCGAGGATTTAAGTATCATGGATATCGCGGAAGAAAGCTTTGCCGGGTAATATTCCGGTTAGCACCGGAGAATAGATCAATAGCCGCATCTCCGGATGCGGCTATTCTTTTATGGAAGCGAACGCCTCGGAAAAAGCGACTACAGCGGCAGGGATTGAAGGTACGTGCGCAGATTGATCTTCTTGCCGGATATCTCCAGCTTGGCGCGGATATTAGCGCGGTGAAAGGCGACCGCATCGGCGGAAACCTTCATCAGCGCCGCGATTTCTTTGCTCGATTGTCCTTGTTTGATGAGATCGGCAACCTGAATCTCCGTCGGAGTAAGATTCAGATAGCGGGATGAGAGATTATGGGCAAATGGAGAGATAAAATCCTTGAGATTGGCCCGCACAATACTCAGATAGGTCTTTAAGTCGCCATTTAAATTCATTTTTTCCATTCTGTCGAGGTAGGGAAAAACCAGCTTTTTGACATGGGAAACGATTTGTTTCTCCATTTTCTTTTTCTCCTCCTCCCGGTATTCAAGAAGAATTTTCAGGGCAGTGTTCATTTCCACGAGCTGGCGGGCCTGTTCTTCCAGCTCTCTTTCTTTTTCCTGCAGAGCGTCTTCGGCCTTCCTGCGCTCCGTAATGTCCTGTTCCAGTTTTTTATTTGTCTTTACTAACTCAGCCGTGCGTCTGGCAACTTCTTTTTCCAGACGGTCATGCGCTTCCTGCAAGGCAATCCGGGCGCTTTTACGTTCGGTAATGTTTTCCAGATACATGAGCACCAAGTCCGGCGAAAGAACGATCTGATGCGCCATAAAGTACATGGCGGCGCCGCCGTCCCGGGGAGTATAATCTATCTCCTGCTGGAGCATCGACTTGGTTTTAACGCAGTTCGCAAAACTGTTGATGATCTCAGGCATGTTCCGGAAAAGATCACGCGCCGTGCGGCCAAGCCAATAACCGGCCGGACGCCGCAAAAGGATTTCGGCGGCGCGGTTCATTCGCCTTAACACAAAATCGTCACCCTGCCTCTGCCATGTGGAAGTTGGAATAGGAATGTTTTGATACTGGGTCTTGAACCGCTCTTCGCTTTCCGTGAACGCTTTCTCCCAATGCCGCTGAAGCATGATTTGCCGTTGCAGTTCGGCCACCTTTTGTTCCAGTTCGGCATAGGCCGGTTTATCCGCCATTCAATCTCTCCGCCGGATTTTTTCCCGAGTGACGTTTCATTGCCGGAGTAACGATGATTTCGCACGTCTTTTTCGTCCGCCATGCGGAAATAACCGTTAACGGACTCCGCACGTACCCGCCGGCAGTTAAAATATATTCAGGAACGGCCTCTCTTGTTCAAGCAGCCTTTCCCGAATACGGTTTTTCGGTATGTTTCTTCCAGATGCTTTCAGTTACGTTCATTTCCGCTAAAGTGGCGGCTAAAGACTGGCCTCCGTTCCAAAAATGGTACTTCGGATCGGCATTGAATGGCACAATAACATTGCCTGAATGGTCAATATAGGGATAGCTTTTCTCGGTCATGACTGTTGAACGCTCCTTTCTTGTTTTTACCGGCAAACTCTCTTTACGAAATCATATCTCACTACATCACTGCCAGACTGTCCTGATGTTTACTTTCTGAAGATTCTTCATCAGAAAGGGCGGCAGGTCATCATTGTTTTTTTGTTCGACAAGCACACCTTTCTCCGCCATCCAGACTTTTCCAGGCTTCAGGTCGCCAAACACAACGACATTTTCACTATTTTTTCTGCATGAATAACTGATCCTCTCTGTCCTGACTCCATCCGTGGCGCCCGATGCGCCGGAAATAGGATCACAAAGCGTTCCGTCTTCCAGTTCAATCATGGATGCTGATGAAGAAGCGCCCCTGAAAACATCCGGCGCCGGCAAGGGCTGGGTGAGCTTGAGAACGAACCCTGATGGTTTTTTAACATCAGGCCGGGCGTCACAGACAATGGTTTTCTTGTCCCGGGCGGTATAACAAGGGTCAAAAATCATATTGCCTGACATACACCGCCAGACATCCGGCCGGTGAACAATGTTCGAATTTGTCCAGCAGGAACCTTCGCTTTTATCCGCAGGAACCTGCGGAATGTGCCTGATCACCCTGGTTTTCGTAATTTCCACGGACGCGGCCGCCTGGGAGGCGGTAGCAGCACAAAGAATGATGATGACTATAAGCGTTGACAGGCACGCGGGCCTTGATTTCCAGGACAAGTCGGGTCCCCCACTCCGGATAAGCGCCAAAATTTGGCGGAAGTATATTGCATATCGCCATCAAGGTCAAAGAAAAAAACCGGACTCTTTTTCAATCACCGGCCCCGGTAACACTTATATGAAAAAACCGCCCTCCTGCTCAATCTTCTTGACCCTTCGCCATCCTTTTGCTTATAATAAAGCCAAAAGTTTTTCCAATCTTGTCGGATGCGCGAAACCATGCAATTGCGACATAAATGCAGGAGGATGACGCATGACAGACCTTCCCCGGCAATTTGAACAAGCCCTTTTATCTCTTGACCGGCTGGCAGCCAGAAGGCTTGCGGCGGAAGCCGCCGCCGTTATGACGCCGATGGAACTTGTGGAAAATGTCATTGTCTCTTCGCTTACCCGCATCGGTCAAGCCTGGGAACGGGGAGACGCCGCTTTGTCACAGGTTTACATGAGCGGCCGGATCTGCGAGGAACTGGTGGACAGTATTCTTCCTCCCGGTGATCCGCAGCGCAAGGACCAGCCGCCCATGGCCATCGCCGCCCTTGATGATTATCATTTACTGGGCAAACGCATTGTCTATTCCGTATTGCGCGCAAGCGGTTTTGATCTCAAGGACTATGGCCGCGTAACCGCCGGCGAAGTCATTCTTAAGGTAAAGAACGATCAAATCCGCGTGCTTTTAATTTCCACTTTGATGCTTCACTCCGCCCTGAACGTACGGGATGTCGTTGCGGGGATCAAAAAGGAGGGATTGAATGTAAAAGTCATCGTCGGAGGCGCGCCCTTCCGCTTTGACGAGCAACTCTGGCGCGAAGTCGAAGCCGACGCCATGGGCTACTCCGCATCGGAGGCGCCGGATATTATCAGGGCGATAATGGGTACTATGCCATGAAAAAAGAAAAAATGACATCCATGCAGCGGGTGCTGACGACGCTTGGCCATCAGGAACCGGACCGGGTTCCTCTTTTTCTTCTGGTGACAATGCACGGCGCGAAAGAGCTGGGACTCTCCATACGGGATTATTTCTCCAGAGCGGAGCATGTCGCCGAAGGTCAAATCCGTCTGCGCGCCAAATACGGCCATGACTGCCTGTACGGCTTCTTTTATGCGCCCGTGGAAATTGAAGCCTGGGGCGGCGAGGTGATCTATGCCCCGGACGGGCCGCCCAATTCCGGCCAGCCTTTTATCAGGAACGCCGACATGATTTCCTGCCTGAAACCGCCCACAATATCCCAGACGCCCTGCCTGGCCAGGGTTTTGAAGGCAATTGAACTCATGAAAGCGCGCACCGGCGACGATTGTCCGATCATCGGCGTTGTCATGTCGCCGTTTTCCGCTCCGGTCATGCAAATGGGTTTTGGCCCCTACCTGGATTTGATGATGGAAAGACCGGATCTTTTCGCCAAACTCATGCAAATAAACGAGGATTTCTGCGTCAAATGGGCCAACGCCCAGCTTGCCGCCGGCGCGACGGCCATCTGTTATTTTGATCCCGTATCCTCGCCAACCATTGTTTCCCGGGAACAATTTCTGCGCACCGGGTTTGAAGTGGCCAGGCGCGTCCTCGGCAGAATCAATGGCCCGCCGGCCACCCATCTGGCGTCGGGACGCGTACTGCCGATTATAAACGACATTATTCAAACCGGCGCCGCCGTTGTCGGCGTCAGCTGCGCGGAAAACCTTGCGGAAATCAAAAATGCCTGTCGCGGAAAAATCAGCGTTCTGGGAAATTTGAACGGCATTGAAATGCGGCGCTGGAGCCCAAAGGAAGCCGAGGATAAAGCGCGGCAGGCCATTTTTCAGGGGGGCCCGGGCGGCGGATTTGTTTTATCGGACAATCACGGCGAAATCCCCTGGCCGGTCGCCGATGAGACACTCGCGGCGATCAGCGAAGCCGTGCAACGCTGGGGCGTCTATCCGCTAAGCGAGGTTTGAAGGAATGGCCGGTAAAATCGCCTTTCTCCTTTGCCAGCATTATCAGAAAGAAGTCTGCGCCGCGCTGAAGGCGGAGAAGCTGGATGATGTTATTGCGGCAAGCTTTCCCGCCCGTTGCGGCTGTCCGCCCCTCACCGGCGACGAACTTTCCACATTGATGCAATCCCTGCCAGAAGTTGATCAGGTTGAGCTGTTCGGCGCATCCTGCCTGAAAGGTTTCTCCAGCCTTGTTTCAGATTTTGCCAACCTTCATATCCACAAGCTGGAGCATTGTTTTCAACTGGTGGCCGATCCGGTTCTCATCGAATCATGTTTGAAAAGGGGAGCCTACCTGACCACGCCCGGCTGGCTGGCGGACTGGCCCGCCAGGATGAAACAGCTTGGCCTGAACGAGAAAATCGCGAAAGAAATGTTTGCGGAAACAGCGCCGGACATTGTACTTCTGGATACCGGCGTTGATCAGCACAGCGTCAAGCATTTGCGGGCGTTTTCCGAATATGTGGACAGACCCTATGAAATCATCTACACGGGAATCAGCGTCTTGCGCCTGCTTATTGTCCGCCTGGCTATGGCCCGGCAAATAATAGTTCAGCATAAGAAAACCGACGCGGAAATCCAGAATCTCCGGAAGCAGGCTTCCACGCACGCCATGGCCATGGATCTTCTGGCCAACCTGGCCCGGATCGTAAACGAAGCGGAAGCCATAGAAGCCATGCTTGATGTTTACACGTTTCTCTTCGCGCCGCAAAGGCTCTGTTACCTGAGTTTTCGGGAGAAACTGCCTGACAAGCTCTGGATTAAACCGGAGGGAAGCGCAGAAGAGCAAGAAAAGGAAAACATTAAAAAAAAGCTGGCCGCCTTTTCTCAGGATAGCGCCTACACGGAATCGGGTTGGGGATTTATTCTGCGCATTGTCCGGCGCGGAGAAGTTCGGGGCATAATCGCCGTGGAGGATATCGCCTTTCCCGACTATCTTGATCAATATTTCAATCTGGCTCTGTCCATTGCTGATCTTTGCGAACTGCCCATCGAAAACGCCCGGAAATATGAAAAACTCATCCATACCGAAGAAATGTTGAGGAAAGCCAATGAAAATCTCCATCATCTTTCCACAACCGACGCTTTAACCGGTATCGCCAATCGCCGCGCCTATGATGACTATGTGGAAAAAGAATGGAAAAGAATGCTGCGCGACAACACACCCTTGTCGTTGATTATCTGCGACATCGATTTCTTTAAAAAATACAATGACCGGTATGGTCATGAAGGCGGCGACGTTTGTCTGCGCACCGTGGCGCAGATCATCCGTCAAAAAGCCACGCGACCGGGCGATTTCGCCGCCCGCTACGGCGGTGAAGAGTTTTCCGTGGTGCTGCCTGATACTTCCGCCGATGGCGCCCGGCATATTGCTGAAAATATCCGGACGGCTGTCGCACAGCAAAGTATTCCCCATGAAGATTCCGCGGCGGCGCCCCATGTCACGTTAAGTTTGGGCGTCGCACAGGTCCAGCCTCCGTTTGCGGCTGAGTTAACGCTGGCTTCGCTGTTTCGCGTGGCTGACGCCGCTCTGTATGAAGCGAAGCAACAGGGACGCAACCGCGTGGTTGTACAAAAACTTGAAACAAAAGAAAATAGACAGAAAGGATAAAACCCATCTGGAACTTCACCAAATCACCGTCCCGCCTGCAAATCCCGCCGTGCCTGAAATATTTCCCTTTGTCCGGCGGCGGATGCATGGTGTGAGTCAGGTCGCTCTCCACGGCGATTTTACTCAGTTCGGCAAGACAACTTCTCATTCAGACAAACGGCATGGATTGCGCGCATGGCGGCCAAAGGATCATAGGCATTGCTTACGGCGCGGATGACCGCCGCATTGTGCGGGCGTGAAGGCAATTGCCTGATTCTCTCCAGATCCAGCCCGCCGATGGCGACGACGGAATGCCGGCTGACGGCCAGCACAGTCTGCAAAATATCCGGCCCCGTCAAAGGATCGGGCCGTTCCTTGGAATTAGTGGCGAACAGCGGCCCGAAACCGATATAATCCACGGGCATTTCGTTCGCGGCCGCGACCTGCTTAAGGGTGTGCGTGGAAAGGCCCAGCAGCATGGCCGGACCGATAATCTGCCGCGCCTCCGCCGCCGGAAGATCATCCTGCCCCAGATGCACGCCGTCGGCTTGCGAGGCCAGCGCGATGTCCGGCCGATCATTCACAATAAAGAGCGTGCTGGCGCCTGCGGTGAGTTGCCGCAAAGTGCGCGCCAGAGCAAGGTGCTTGCACTCATCATGTCCTTTGTAGCGCAACTGCACGGCGGCAAGACCGGCTTCCACCGCCCACCGGCACAGCGTTTCATAACCGTCTCGCGGTTCAGTCAGAATCAGGTAAAGCCCGCGCCGCAGGAATGCACGCGGCGGTGTCTTTTCGTTTACGGCCATCATAAGCGCGCCAGAATTTCTTCGGCTGCTTTGCGGCCTGAAAGCAGCATGCCTCCAAAGACGGGCCCCATGCGATAGCCGCCGTAAACGGCATTGGCAGCCATGCCGCTGACATAAAGACCGGGGTAAACTTCGCGGGTATTTTCCACGGTTTGCAACTCGCCCTGTTCGGCATCCATGGATTTTTCGCCCACGATTCCGCCCGTGCCCGTATTCAGCCGGACACCCATTTTCCGCACCAGCACCTCGGCGACACTGGCGGGATGGCCCGTCCCGTCGATCACATATCGGGCATGGATAGTCAGCGGGTCCACATGCCACTTCAGCGTGTCCACGGCTCCCCAGTTGATGACCAAACCGGCCACGCGCTCGTTTTTAATGACCACGTCCTCCATGGCAATGAGGTTGAAAACCTGCAAACCGGCCCGTACAACCTTGTGAATAAGAGTTGCCGTGACATCCACAGCATCGAGAACATAATAGCCCGGCGCATATTCCCGGCCTTTGAGGTCGAATTCTTCAAGCAATTTCCGTCCGGCCTCCTGTACCACAATGGAATTGAACATCATGCCGCCTCCCCAAATGCCGCCTCCTATTGAAAGCTTGCGTTCGAAAAGCGCCACCTTCCGGCCTGCTTTGGCCAGATAGTATCCGGCCGCCAGACCAGACGGGCCGCCTCCGACGATGGCGACATCGAGTTCCAGGCAACTGTCCAGCTTTTTAAAATAGGAATCGAGAATCGCCCTGCTGATGGTTATTTCGTTTAACATCATGACCTCCCAAAGATTAAAGTGGGCGGCTGATTCCGGTTGGATACCCATAAAAAAATCCGCTTCCTCATCAAGGGGAAACGGATCAATACACCTTTTCTTCTCCCTACGCCGGCATTACCCGGATCAGGTTCAAAGGGTATAATCTCAGACCGTGTCGGCCACCCCTGGTTGTTGCTTATCCGATGGAAAAGGTTCTGTCAAGAAGCTGATAAGTATCGATACCGGATTTTAAAATTCTTTTAGAACAGCAGGCAAGTCTTTGATGCTATCCAGGACCATGCAGGCTCCGGCATAATCGCGGCCGCGTATGAATTTGCCCGGAATAACCATACACCGGAGCCCGGCGCATATGGCCGATGCAAGGCCGCGCGGCGAATCCTCAACAACCAGACACTCATCCGGCGCAAAGCCGCTCAGCTCAATCGCCTTGAGATACGGCTCAGGATGCGGCTTGGCGTGCGGGCAGTCTTTCAGCGTCAGCACAAATTGAAAGTAAGGCAGAAGGCCCGACTGACGGTGAATAATCTCAAAGTGCTCCTGTCCGGAACTTGTGACGATGCCCATGACATATTTTTTGTGAAGCTCATCCAGCACCTCGCAGACACCATCAATCACCAGCGGTTCGCGGGTCAGCAGATCGGCATAAAGGGCGTCGCGGTCCCGGCGAAGTTTTTCAAATGCCCCCGTCCCCGGATCTGCCGCCAGCCGCATCACGCTTTGCCCCCGGACAAGAGAAATTTCTTCAAATTGCTCCGCATCCAGGGAAATTCCCAGACCCGCCAGAATCTCCTGATTGGCCCTGAAAAATATTCCTTCCGTATCGGCCAGCACACCATCATTGTCCCAGAAAATCGCCTTAATCATCCCGCACCGGTTCTCCGTTTTTTGCACAGCACTTTACACATCCTTGTCCATCCGGTCAATGCTTTACCTTCCTCACTTGATGGGACGCGCGCCCTTACCGGCTGTTTTGACTCAGGAAGAACTGGCGGCAAGGCTGAATACTCAGAAAACGGCCATTCCGGAATAGAAAACCATGCGGAAGACATCAAGCTGTCAACATTGGAGCGCGTTGCCAATGCGCCTGGAAAACGCTTGCAGATTCACATTGCCTGATTGGCATGTTAATAATCAGGGCCATGATAAAAATAACAGGGCAAAAATCCGGATGTGGCAGTCAGGTGTTATGTCCCCTGAACTCCCCGAATTTTCTCTGATTTCTGTCTGATCCCATGACCGAAATCGTCATCATGGAAGGCGCAACACAGAACCAAGGGGCTTGCAACCACGCATGCAGACGACAAGAGCCCTTGTTTTTTTAAAGCCCGCTGTACCGCGTCTGTCGAAGATAACCTTTTCAGCTTCTTCAGCCCTGCCCGGTGCGAGGTTGTATTCTCCACGCCAAGCAAAAATATATTGATAATAATTTCAATTTGTTATAGTGCAGCTTGCGCATTTCCGGACTTACAAATAAACATCAGGAAGGAAACAGCCGATGCCCGCTCCGCAAATGATTTTGGACTTGATTGAAAGATTCGACCGCAACATGGACGCCTACAAATCCGGCGCATACAATGAAACCCAGGCGCGCCGCGAATTCATCGATCCTTTTTTCAAAGCGCTGGGGTGGGACGTGGACAACAGGGACGGCAACGCCGAAACCTACAAGGACGTTATTCATGAAGACGCGGTCAGAATCGGCGGCTCCATGAAAGCGCCGGACTATTCCTTCCGCATCGGCGGCCAGCGCAAATTTTTTGTGGAAGCCAAACAGCCGTCCGTCAACATCAAAGACGCACCCGCGCCCGCCTATCAGGTGCGCCGTTACGCCTGGTCGGCCAAGCTGCCTCTGTCCATCGTCACCGACTTTGACGAGTTTGCCGTTTACGATTGCCGCGTCAAACCGGATCAGGCCGACAAAGCCGACAAGGCGCGTATTCTTTATTTCACGTATCGCCAGTACGCTGACAAATGGGACGAGATTGCGGGCATCTTTTCCAAAAACGCCATTCTCAAAGGTTCATTTGATAAATTCGCCGATTCCGGCAAAGCCAAGCGCGGCACCGCCGAAGTTGACAGCGCCTTTCTGGCAGAAATCGAAAGCTGGCGCGAGGCGCTGGCCCGCAACATCGCCCTGCGCAACCGGCTGAACGTCCGGGCGTTAAACGACGCCGTCCAGCGCACCATCGACCGGATCATCTTCCTGCGCATCGCCGAAGACCGCGGCATTGAACCTTATGGCGCTTTGCGCGGACTCTGCAACGGCGTCAACACCTATACCCGTCTTCAGGAACTTTTTTACAAGGCCGACGGCCGCTACAACTCCGGCCTTTTTCATTTCCAGCATGAAAAAAACGAAGCGGAACCTCCGGACAACCTGACGCCCGGCTTAATCATTGACGACAAGACGCTCAAAGATATTCTCAAACGCCTTTACTATCCGGATTCGCCGTACGAATTTTCCGTATTGCCCGCCGATATTCTGGGACAGGTTTATGAACAGTTTTTAGGCAAGGTTATCAGGCTCACCAGCGATCACCGCGCCGTCGTGGAAGACAAGCCGGAAGTCAAAAAGGCGGGCGGCGTTTTTTATACGCCGACGTATATTGTCGATTACATCGTTCAGAACACGGTGGGCAAACTGCTGGAAGGCAAAACGCCGAAAACGGCGGAAAAGCTGAGAATCCTCGATCCCGCCTGCGGATCGGGCTCGTTTCTGCTGGGCGCGTATCAATGTCTGCTTGACTGGCACTTGAAATGGTACGCGGCAAACGATCCGGAAAAGCACGCCCGAACCAAAAAACCGATTCTCTTTAAGGGACAGGGCGGCGCATGGCATTTGACCACCTCCGAGCGAAAGCGGATTCTGCTCAACAACATCTACGGCGTGGATATCGATTTTCAGGCATGCGAAGTCACCAAGCTTTCCCTGCTGCTCAAAGTGCTGGAGGGCGAAACCGGCGAAACGCTCAACTACCAATTCAAGCTCTTTCACGAACGCGCGCTGCCCAACCTGGGCGGCAACATCAAATGCGGCAATTCGCTCATCGGTCCGGATTTTTACAACGGCAAGCAAATGAATCTGCTCGACACCGAAGAAGCGCAGCGCGTCAACGCCTTCGACTGGCAGGCCGAGTTCCCGGCAATCTTTAATGCCGGCGGCTTCGACGCGGTCATCGGCAATCCGCCGTA
>CAZBGE010000081.1:0-14738 GCA_964491435.1 uncultured Smithella sp. | reverse complement strand
ATATTATGGACATTAAATTGAAACTTGTTCTAAAGATACTATATATTTTTTACGCCTTATGAGGAGGCTAAAGAAATGTCGCCTCTATGGGTGGGAAAGGAAATTATCCCAATTTCCGAAAATCAGGGTTAACAAAGTGATGAAGATAGTGTAATCGTCAATAAAGTTCTGCCTGAAAGGGATGAGATACTTAAACTTGAGTATCACCAGAGAACCGGGAGATCATGAAAGATTTTATCAACGATAATAAAATTGAGGACCTTCTGAAAAAAGCAATAAATCCCGCACCCGGAAGGGTGCGGGAAATTATCGGCAAAGCATTGGAGCTCAAAGGTCTCACACCAGAAGAAGCCGCCGTGCTGCTGCAAACGGAAGATGACGAGTTGATTTCTCTGATCTTTCAGGCAGCACATAAAATTAAAGAAGACATTTACGGCAACCGGCTGGTTTTATTCGCCCCGCTTTACATCGCCAATCTCTGCGCCAACAACTGTCTGTATTGCGGATTCCGGCGCGCTAACAAGGAGCTCAAACGAGTGGCGCTGACCATGGAGCAAATCGCCAATGAGGTAAAAGTTCTGGAGCGTGAAGGACACAAGCGCCTGCTGATGCTCTGCGGCGAACATCCCAGCCGTTCCAGCCTGGAATATTTCATGGAGGCCATTGAAAAGGCTTATGCCGTCAAGACGGAACATGGCGGAGAAATCCGGCGGATTAACGTGGAAATCGCCCCTCTCGAAATCGAGGAGTACAAAGAATTGAAAAAAACAGGCATTGGCACCTGTGTTTTGTTTCAGGAAACGTATCATCATGAAACTTACCAGACCATGCATCCCAGCGGCCCCAAGAAGGATTACGCCAAACGCCTCACGGCCATGCATCGCGCCCAGGAGGGAGGCATCAGCGACGTCGGGATCGGGGCGCTGTTCGGTCTTTACGATTACAAATACGAAGTGATGGGCTTGCTTCTCCATGCCCTCCAACTGGAAAAAGACTGCGGGGTCGGACCGCACACAATTTCCGTGCCCCGGCTTGAGCCGGCTTTTAATGCCCCGGCGGCCATCGCCCCGCCGCATCCGGTCAGCGATCATGACTTCAAGAAACTGGTGGCGGTCATCAGAATGGCTGTCCCCTACACCGGCCTGATCTTGAGCACCAGGGAAAATCCTGCGTTGCGTTCGGAAGTTTTCGCCCTGGGCGTCTCCCAGATTAGCGCCGGATCGCGCACGAATCCCGGCGGGTATTCGGACGCCACCAGCGACCGCTTCCGCGCCGCGCAATTTAACCTGGGCGACACGCGCACGCTCGACGAAGTCATCTACGACATCACCGGACAAGGCCACATCCCCAGCTTCTGCACCGCCTGTTATCGACTGGGACGGACAGGAAAAGATTTCATGGATCTGGCCAAACCGGGGCTGATTCAAAAATTCTGTCAGACGAACGCCCTTTTCACTTTCAAAGAGTATTTGATGGACTACGCCGGACTGCAAACGCGCGAGGCAGGTGAAAAAATGATTCAGGAAACGCTGGCAAAATCCTTCAAAACAAAACGTAAACAAATAGCTTGTGAACGTCTGCGGCAAATCGAGGATGGAATACGGGATGTCTATATCTGATCGCATGGAAAAACTGCTGCTCAAGGCGGAAGTCGGAAAACATCTGAATCGCAGCGAAATCATAGATCTTTTGAAGATGCCCGGCGATCTGGCGCCGGAGCTTTTCGCCACCGCCGACCGCGTGCGGAAAAACGATGTCGGCGACGGAATTTATCTGCGGGGAATTATCGAATTTTCCAGCTTCTGCGAACGCAACTGTCTGTACTGCGGCCTGCGCAAAGCCAATGAAAAACTGAAACGCTACCGGATGACGGATGCAGAAATTCTTGAGGCGGCGCGGAAGGTTAAGGACGCCGGCGTCGCCACGGTTATTCTGCAATCCGGCGAAGATTCATTTTATGACACGGATCACATTTGCCGTTTGATTGAGTCCATCAAGCGGGAAACCGGTTTGGTCATCACCCTGTCCATCGGCGAGCGGCCCCTTGAGGACTACCGCGCATTCGGGGCGGCGGGCGCCGGCCGCTACCTGCTCAAGCACGAAACCACTTCGCCGGAACTGTATAAGTATCTGCGTCCCGGCTGCGGTTTGGACAACCGTGTTTCATGTCTGAAAACGCTCAAGGAGCTGGGATTTAAAACAGGAACCGGAAACATGGTGGGCCTTCCGGGACAGACGCATGAAATTCTGGCGAACGACCTTTTACTGATGAAGCTGCTGAACGCCGACATGCTGGCCATTGGCCCCTTCATTCCCCATCCCGATACGCCGCTTGCCGGCATTGGCCAGGATACCCCGGATCTCACCCTCCGGGTGATCGCTATTGCGCGCCTGCTCACGCGCCATACCAACATTCCCGCGACAACCGCTCTGGCCACACTGCATCCCCAGGCAAGGCTTCAGGCTCTACGGGCCGGCGCCAACGTTGTGATGCCGGATTTTACACCGGAAATTTACAAAATGTGCTATGAGATTTATCCGGGTAGAACAGAGGCAGGTCCGGCGGCAGAAGCGCTCCGCCGGCTGGCAAGTAATTTCCATTCAATAGGAAGATCAATTAATTATGGCATTGGCGAAAGGAAAATCCCTGACCGATGAAATCTTATAAAGGAGAAATAATTTATGAAAACCGTGACATTGACAATTGATAACCGCCGTATCGAAGCGCCGGCCGGCGTCACCATTTTGGAGGCTGCCCGCGGCGCAGGTATTCAAATTCCCACGCTCTGCGCCTGGCCCGAAATTCATCACACGCCGGGCGCGTGCCGCGTCTGCATGACGGAAGTGGAAGGTCAGCGCAGTCTGATCGCGGCATGTGTCTTTCCGGTAAGCGAAGGCATGGTTGTTCACACAAATACGGAAAAAGTCCGCCAAGCCAGAAAAATGGTCGTGGAGCTTCTTTTGGCCAATCATCCGCAGGAGTGCAATTTTTGTGTCAGAAACGGCAGTTGCGAATTGCAGAAAGTGGCCGAATTTGTCGGTCTTAAAGAAGTCCGGTTCGATTTTACCCGGTTTCCGAAGGAAGGAATGATTGACCATTCCAGCCCTTCGAT
The DNA here is from genome assembly GCA_964491435.1 of uncultured Smithella sp. Lineage (GTDB taxonomy): Bacteria > Desulfobacterota > Syntrophia > Syntrophales > Smithellaceae > UBA8904. The sequence goes on along the minus strand of CAZBGE010000081.1, from coordinate 11,625 downwards.
TGTCCGGGACAGCCGTAAGTGTATCGACTGTCATCGCTGCGTCACGGTTTGCGAACAGATCCAGACGGTCAGCGTGTTGACGCCATCTTATCGCGGCAGTAACGTCAAGGTTACGCCGGCATTTGATTTGCCTTTGCTGGAATCCAACTGCGTCGCCTGCGGCCAGTGCATCCTGGCCTGTCCGGTCGGCGCCCTTTATGAAAAGGATGACGTCGATTTGGTCTGGAAAGCGCTTCAGGACCCCACCAAGCATGTCATCGTGCAGGAAGCGCCGGCGATCCGCGCCGCCCTGGGCGAAGAATTTGATATGCCTCCGGGGTCGCTGGTGACCGGCAAGATGATTGCCGCGCTGCGGCGGCTGGGATTCGATAAGGTTTTTGACACCAACTTCACCGCCGATCTCACCATTATTGAGGAAGGCAATGAACTGCTGAAAAGAGTGAAGGAAGGCGGCGTACTGCCCATGATTACCTCGTGCAGTCCCGGCTGGATCAAGTTCTGTGAACATTTTTATCCTGAACTGCTGCCTCATCTTTCGACCTGCAAATCGCCGCAGCAAATGTTCGGCGCCCTGGCGAAAACATATTACGCCCAAACAGCTGGCATCGCTCCGAACAATATCGTTTCCGTTTCCATCATGCCCTGCACCGCCAAAAAATTTGAGGCGCAGCGCCCCGAAATGAACAGCAGCGGGTTCCAGGATGTGGATTACGTCCTGACCACCCGTGAACTGGGACGCATGATTAAAGAAGGCGGAATCGATTTTATCAATCTTCCGGATGAAGATTACGACGCCCCGATGGGTGAATACACCGGCGCCGCCACAATTTTCGGCGCCACCGGCGGTGTTATGGAAGCCGCGCTGCGCACGGTTTACGCCGTTGTCACCGGCGAAAACCTGCCCAGCCTGGACATCACTCCCGTGCGCGGCCTGGATGGCGTCAAGGAAGCATCCGTGAAAGTAGGCGCTCTGGGAGACGTCAAAATAGCCGTCGCCCACGGCTTGGGCAATGCCCGCAAATTGATGGATTTAATCCGCGAAGGCAATCAGCCCGGTTACGCCTTTATCGAAGTCATGTGCTGCCCCGGCGGCTGCATTGCCGGCGGCGGCGAACCCATTCCGACAAATAACAACATCCGTGTCAAGCGCTCCTCAGCCCTCTACCAGGATGACGGCGCCGTGCAGAAGAATCGCCAGTCCCATGAAAATGAGTCGGTGAAAAAGCTCTATGACCAGTTCCTCAAGGAGCCTCTGGGACACAAGTCGCATGAATTGCTGCACACGAAATACACAAAACGGGGAACCGAAGTGCCTCACGAAAAAGATGCGTAAGAAGCTTTTTATTTAGATAAAGGGAAGGAGGTTTTCCCTGACAGGTCAAGCCTCCTTCCTTGTTTATTTATTTCTTTCAGGATGAAAGCATGATGCTCGCCGTGCTCCCGCCCTTAATCGTTTACAAACGGGCGACACGGCGCATGGTGGAATTTTCAAATGAATCATACCCCTAAGGGAAACCGGCTTCATCTCGCGCTGATGGGACGAGCCAATGTCGGCAAGTCCAGTCTGCTCAACCTGATGCTCGGCCAGGACATCGCCATTACCTCGCCCATTGCCGGAACGACCACGGATGTCGTGGAAAAAGCCATGGAACTGCTGCCGATCGGTCCGGTCCTGTTTCTGGACACGGCGGGTCTGGACGATGTATCGGAATTATCCGGCGCGCGCCTGCAAAAGACGGCTAAAGTATTCGACCGCGCCGACGTGATCATCTTGGTTGCCGAAGCGGATACCTGGACCGGTTATGAAGAAACTGTGCTTGATGAAGCGAACAAACTCAACATTCCTTTGCTGATTGTTGTCAACAAAATCGATTTGCGCCCTCCTTCCTGGGACTGGATGAACATGCTGACCGGAAAGGCGGGGCAGGTTCTGACGGTTTCTTGCCATGATGAAACACAGCGCCAAACCTGCCTGACGGAATTAAAGCGGCTGTTAATGGAAAAAGCCCCGGCTGATTTTACCGGCGCTCCGCCGCTCATCGGCGATTTGCTGCCGCCGGGCGGTTTTGCGGTGCTGGTTGTCCCAATTGATCTGGAGGCGCCGAAGGGAAGGCTGATCCTGCCACAGGTGCAGACCATCCGCGACACGCTGGACAACGACGCAACAGCCGTTGTGGTTAAGGAAAGTGAACTGGCCGCCACGCTGGCGAACCTGAAAAATCCGCCGGCTATTGTCGTTACTGATTCCCAGGCCATTCTCAAGGTAACCGCCGACGTTCCGCACAGCATTCCCGTCACAACTTTTTCCATTTTATTTGCCAGGCAGAAGTCCGATCTGGCCGTCATGGCGGCGGGCGCTGCGGCCATTGAAAACCTGCAGCCCGGAGACCGCGTCCTGATTGCGGAAGCCTGTTCCCATCACGCCCTGGAAGATGACATCGGCCGCGTGAAAATTCCGCGCTGGCTGAGGCAATACGTGGGAGGAAACCTGCAAATCGATACCGCCTCCGGCCGCGATTATCCCGCGGACCTGAAAAACTACAAACTGATTCTGCACTGCGGCGCCTGCATGATCAACCGCCGTGAAATGCTGACCCGCCTGCGCCGGGCACAGGACGCGGGCATCCCCGTCACCAACTACGGCGTGGCTATCTCGTTTCTCCAAGGCGTCATTTCGCGCAGCCTCGCTCCCTTTCCTTCCGCGCTTCTGGCTTTTGAAAATAGAAAAGCAAACAGGTGAATGGTTGATTGCCGATGTTCAGAATGATTTCATCCCCGGCGGCAGCCTGCCGGGCGCGTCGTTTTTTATGTCCATGCTTTCACAATAACATAGGGACAGTCAGCCGCCCGGCGGCATTCAATATTGCGAAATCCGGCATTGCGGACAAGGTCCGCCAGTTGTTCCCGGGAAAAGCTCTGTCCGAAGACCACGTGACGCAGTCCCCAGAATAAAAGAGCTTCCGGCGTAAAAGGTATGGGGAAACGTTTGACAAATTTTCGGAGCTCCCCATCCGGCGCCTCACGGTCGGTTTCTGAAATCATCAGACAAGCGCCTGGTTTGAGAACGCGATAAATTTCCATCAGCCCCTGATGCGGGTCCGGCCAGTGTTTGATGGATCCGACGCTGACCGCTGCGTCAAAGACGGCATTTTGAAAATGCAGAGACAGAACATTGTCCTGCCGGAAAGAACAGTTACCAATTTTTCTTTGACGGCGGTAACTTTCCGCCCTGCGAACCTGCATCAGGGAGTAATCGATTCCTGTCACATGGGCGTCCGGGTTTCTGAACGCCAACTCCAGCGAAAGATAACCACGTCCCGCGCCCGCATCAAGAATCCGGGCTTGATTTTGCACGTTCAGTTCCGCGCCGAAATTTTCATAAAGTCCGGCAAGCAGATCATAGATGCGATTGTTATAAAGCGACCCCATCACATCCCAGACCATACGCATGTCGCGCAGCCGCGTTAATATTCTGATCAGCCGGATATTCAGATCCATTTTACTGTTTGTACTACATTTCTGGATGCAATTATATAGAAGATTCTGAAATACAAAATAAAAAAGCGGCCTTTTTATGCCGCTTTTTCATGAAAGTGAATAATTTTGTTAATCTTTCTTACTGCCAGGACTGTCCGCCGCTTTCGTGTCGGAAGACGCCGGAGCGCTCTCGCTCTCACTGGCCGGTGTTTCTGTCTTGGCGGATTTGGCTGTCTGGGGCTTTTTCCCCGCATAGTCCGTCGCGTACCAGCCTGTTCCTTTCAGGCTGAAGGACGAAAGCGACATCATTTTTTGAACCTTGCCCTTGCAGAATTTGCATGTTTTTAAATCCGGCTCGGTAATTCCCTGAAATGCTTCAAATTGCTTGCCGCATTTCTTACACTGGTATTCGTAGATAGGCATAAACAAACCTCCTGAAATTAATTATATAAATCGCATATTTGATATTCACTGCTAAAGCAGTCCAAAACAATTTCCAGATCATTTTGTTTTACCGGCTGCAGAGCGCTCCGGGTCAAATGATGAACAATTTTTTCTTCCCGCTCTTTTTCTTCCTGCGGCGCGTTAAAATCAACGACACCCGCGCCAAAACGCAACACGTGAATCAACTCGTGCACGGCGATATAAAGCATCAAAGGGCTGAACTTTATAAATGTATTCGCCCGATCCACCGCATCCAGGATGATATTGTCCTGAAGACATACCCGGTAAAAATCAAATCCTTCCTCCCCGACGGACCCCAAATCGGAAGGTTTTGCATAAGAATACTTGCAAAGATGCGCAAACGCGCCGTCTTTTACTTCATGCTTTTCTAAAAATGCAAGTGTTTTTACGTCGTATTTGTTTTTGCGCACGTCATCCTCGCTTAAGCGAAAATGCCGCGACACCAGTTTTTCCGCATCGTTGAACGCTTTGGCGGCAGCCGGTATTTGCGTATTATTAAAATATCGAATCATAAAAAAACCATCATCGTGCTATTGCATTTCGGCGGTAATATATCCATTTCAGCATGCCCTGTCAATAAAGGATCGGAAACAAGGAAGTTCTTGTCAAATGAAGCCGCCAATGCTAGGATTTGCTGCCGCTCTATGAGAACAGCCGTAATAAAGGGAACTTGTGCATGACTGTCGCTGAAAATAGTCAGAATGGATCTGAAAATAGAACAAAAAAGAGAGCAAACTCTCTTGTGTGGCGGCCTTTTGCCTTTGTTGGCCGGACAGTCATTGACTGGGTAAACAAGATGGGCGCGGCGGCCATTTTTCTGACCGAGGCGCTTCTGCGAGCCTTGGGGCGCAAGCAGTTTTTTAAGACAGTTCAGCAGATCTATTACATCGGGGCCAGATCCATTACCATCATTATGCTGGTCAGTTTGTTCACCGGCATGGTTCTGGGGCTGCAATCCTACCATGCGCTGCTCAAATTCGGCGCCTCCGGCGCGGTGGGATCGCTGGTTTCCCTTTCTCTTATTATGGAATTGGGTCCGGTGCTCACGGCCATTATGATCACAGCCCGCGCCGGCTCGGCGATCACGGCGGAAATCGGCATCCAGCGCATCAGCGAGCAAATTGATGCTCTGCATACCATGAGAATCAATCCCATCCAGTATCTGGTCAGCCCGAAAATTTCCGCGGCGATTATCAGTTTTCCGCTGCTGACGGCAGTCTTTGACCTTGTCGGTATTCTGGGCGGCTATGTTTCCGCTGTTGTGCTTTTGGGATTGAATGGCGGTGTTTATGTGCACAGTATCAATACTTACGTAACGCTTAGTGATGTAAACAACGGATTTGTGAAAGCAATTGTTTTTGCCGTCATCGTTGCCACTGTTTGCTGTTACCAAGGTTATTTTGCGCATATGCGCAAAGACAGCCACGGCGCCCAGGCGGTTGGTCTGGCCACCACATCGGCGGTGGTGACGTCCTGCGTGCTGATTCTCGTTTCGGACTACGTCGTGACTTCATTGCTGGTATAGAGAGGCTGAATGGATACACCACTGATTGAGTTTAAAAACGTGACCAAACGCTTCGGCGGCAAAACCGTTCTGGAAAACGTTAATTTGAAAATTTACGAGGGGCAGATTACAACCATCATCGGCCTTTCCGGTTCTGGCAAAAGCGTGATGCTCAAACACATTATCGGCCTGCTTCAGCCTGACGAAGGCGCCATTTTTTTCCGGGGCAAGCCGATCGCCCTGATGAAAAAAAATGAAATAACTGAATCATTTTCAAAGATTAGTTATATGTTTCAGGGCAATGCGCTGTTTGATTCCCTGACGGTTTATGAAAATATCGCTCTGCCGCTGCGTGAAACAACCAGCTTGAAGAAAGCGGAAATTGACCGCCGGGTCATGGCCAGGGTCGAGCAGACGGAACTTTCCGAGGCGATTTATAAGTATCCATCAGAACTTTCCGGCGGTATGCAAAAGCGGGCAGCTCTTGCCCGCGCGTTGATCACCGATCCGCAAATTGTTCTTTTTGACGAACCGACCACCGGCCAGGATCCTGTCCGGAAAAATGCTATTCTAAGCATGATCGCCCAATATCAGAAAAAATTTAACTTTACCGCCATTCTCGTCAGCCATGAAATTCCGGATGTGTATTTTATCTCCAATCGTATTCTGGCTCTCTATGACCGGCAGATTGTATTCCAGGGAACGCCGGAAGAGCTGGAAAATTTCGATCACCCGTTTATGGATGAGGTGATCAGCTCTCTGGAAGCGCTGCAAAGAGAATTGACCGGTCTGTATTCCAAACGCCAGTTCGCCATGCTCAATCATGTGCAACTCAAAAGAAGAACGTTTGGAGAGTCTTATTGCATGGTGGTTTTCAGTCTGAAAGAACTGAACGCCATCATCTCCAAAGTGGGACATGACGCGGTGCAGGAAGCGCTGCGGGATATGGGGCTGTATATTGATAAGCACTTCGGCGCGATTGGCGGCATCTCCACCCGTCTGGGAACCAATGAAATCATTACAATGCTGCCCTATTCGAACCTTGCTGAAGCGGAAAATATTATGGGAAACTTCGTGATGGATTTTCATGAGCAAATTATGCCCGCCATTGAGTCAGGCGCCTGCAAATTCGCATCCGAGGGCGAGTCGGTCGAGGTGACCATCCTGGCGGGAATCGCCGAAGGACTGCCAACCGCCACGGTGGATTCCGTCATGAATCTGGCGAAATCTCAACAAAAAGAAATCGGGCGGCTGACCTGCGCCGTCAGAGGAGTGAATAAATGAAAAAAATTACCATGGAAACCCTTGTCGGTATCTTTGTCGTCTTCGGACTGATCTGTGTCGGATACATGACGGTAAAACTGGGCAAAGTTGATTTTCTCGGTGACGATTCCTATCCGCTCACCGCCAAATTCACTTCCGCTTCCGGCTTGAGAATCGGCAGCCCGGTAAACATTTTGGGAATTGATGTCGGGCGGGTGGAAAAAATCACGATGGATCAGGAAAATCAAAAGGCGGTTGTGAAAATAAAAGTTAAAAAAGACATCAAAATTTATGATGACGCCATCGCTTCAATTAAAACGGAAGGGCTCATCGGCGATAAGTATCTCAGTATTGAACCGGGTGGAGGCGGCGACCTCCTGCCGCCCGGCGGGACTATCACGGACACACAGGCGGCCGTTGATATTGAATCACTGATCAGCAAATACGCCTTTGGCGAAGTGAAAAAGGAAATCAAGAAAACACAGGAGACGACCCCATGAAAAAACTATTAACAGTTTTAAGCTTATTGATGATTTTCATCTTATCCGTTCCGGCGTACGCGGGTGCGCCGACGGCCGCCGTTGAGAGTACGGTTAACCGGGTGCTGGAAGTGCTGCGTGATGCAAAGCTGAAAGGCCCGGCCGCCAAGCAGGCTAAAACCGAAAAACTCCGCGTCATTTATAAAGACATGTTTGATGAAATGGAGTTTTCCCGGCGTACACTGACGCGCAACTGGAAAAAGTTTACCCCCGCCCAGCAGAAAGAATTTGTGGATCTGTTTGAGCAGGTTCTGGAAAAAGCCTACCTGGACAAAATATTGGATTACTCCAACGAAAAGGTTGTTTTCTATAAAGAAACGCTCATTCCGGACGACAAGGCGGAAGTTCAATCGAAGATCATCACGTCTTCCAAGGAAATTCCCATTTTCTACCGGATGATCCTCAAAAACGGCAAATGGAAAGTGTATGACGTTGTCGTGGAAAACGTGAGTTTGATTCAGAACTACCGGACGCAGTTCAATGAAATCCTGGCCGATAATCCACCGGAAAAGCTGCTGGAAACCCTGCGTAAAAAGGTCAAGACACATTAAGAAAGACACGGTTCAGATGAAGAGAGCTTCCATATACCTGCTGATATTATTTTTTGTTTTATGCACGGGCGGGCGGGCGGGTTCCTGCATGGCGCAAGAGCCGTCGCAGACGCCTCCGTTGAATCCGGCCGCAACTGATCAAACGGCGGATATCCTGCCGCCCTCATCAAGCCAGCCGGATAATAACATCACGGATGAAGATACTGACGACAATGATGATTACGATGACGAACCATTTAAAGAAGAAAGAGCGACGATTGACGATCCCATCGAACCATTCAACAGGGCCATGCATTCGTTCAATGACAAGCTGTACTTCTGGCTGCTCAAACCAGCCGCCAGGGGATACAAAACCGTTGTTCCCGAACCGGCCCGCGTCGGCGTTAAAAACTTCTTTTCCAACCTGAAATATCCCGTTCGTTTTGTCAGTTGTTTGCTGGAGGCGGATTTTGCGGGTGCGGCGACGGAAACCGGCCGGTTTGTCATTAATACCATCTGGGGTATGGGGGGGCTGATGGACCCTTCCGCCGGCAAGGAGCTGGATCTTCGGAAACAGGACACGGATCTTGGACAAACCCTGGGGGTTTACGGCGTCGGCCATGGCTTCTACATCGTCTGGCCGTTTTTTGGGCCGTCCAGCCCGCGTGATTCGGTGTCAATCCTGGGCAATCAGGTTTTATATCCCCTTTCGTTTTTGAACATCTGGTACGCCTCCATCGGCATCAAAGCATTTGAAACGGTCAACAGCACGTCCCTGAGAATCGGGGACTATGAAGCGCTGGTGGAGGCCGCCATTGATCCTTATGTGGCCGTTCGCGACGCTTACGCGCAATACCGTATGCACGAAGTGAAAACACGCAAGGCTAAGTCTCTGTTATTTAAAGACGCCTCTGCTGGTGCGAACAATGCGGCGCCGGAAGCGCCGGCGCCGCAGGAATGAATTGAACGGAAAGGAGCAAGCCTTACGAAAAAGCTTATCATATCAATATCGATCTTATGGGTTCTGGCGATAAGTCCGGCTGCCGCGGCGGGCGGCATGTTTGGACCGCCGCAAACAGTTTCCAGGGAAGCGGGCGGCCTGAATACCGCCATCGGCTACCAGTATCATGAAGACAGCTTCCAGGATAACGGCGATTATCTTGTCCGGCAAAACCGGATTTATTCCCAGGCGTCTTATGGTTCGTCCGGCATCTGGGAAATTTACGGAAGGATAGGCGTAACAGATTTAAAAATAGTTGACGCCTTCAAATCCGCGAATGTCTTAACCACAACATCCAGGGACAATTTCGAGGAAAACTGGAAATTTTTCGGCGCGCTGGGCGCAAAGGGATTTTATCCTTTCAACAGGTTTTTCGGCGTCGGCGCTTTCGTTCAGGGAAGTTACAACTTCAGCAACTTTACGTCTGACGTAAGCGGCATGCAGGGCGCAACCCCCTTTGCCGCCGAGTTGAAGGTTAAAAATCTCTGGGATGTCAATTTCGGCATCGGCCTGCAGGCTACGGTTCCCCATGGTGTGAAATTTTATACAGGTCCCTTTGCTTATTACGCGGAAGCGGACGCATATCTTTCCCCTGTTATTCCTGGAATGCTGTCGGGAGCGCAAAAAACATTATTGAAGAATAAATCCATCGCCGGAGCATTTTGGGGAACGGATATTCCGCTTGCCAAAGGATTTCGTTTGAACGTGGAAGGACAATACACGGACCGGTTCTCTGTCGGATCGGCCATCACTTATACCTATTAAAGGATTCGTTATGCAGCTGAAAAAATCACGGCCGAAATCAAAATTGACCATCGGTGTTTTATACGGCGGCCGCTCCGGCGAACATGAAGTATCGCTTTGCTCGGCAGCGTCCGTTGTCGCGGCGCTGGATAAATCCAAATACGACGTTATCGCCATCGGCATCGACCGCGACGGACGCTGGTATGTTCAGGATCAACCTGAAATCATTCAGCACAAAGACTTCGGCCGCATTATGTCCATGAAAAAAAGGGGAACCTGGCTGGTCAATCATTTTGAGCAGCTAAACAAGCTGCACATCTACAACTTGGAGAAAAACGGCGAAAAAGTCGTCATCGACCTGATCTTTCCCGTGCTGCACGGCACATTCGGCGAAGACGGCACCCTGCAGGGATTGCTGGAACTGGCGATGGCGCCTTATGTGGGCGTGGATGTGGCTGGTTCGGCCATCGGCATGGATAAGGATGTCGCTAAAAGGCTGCTGAAAGAGGCGGGCATTCCGGTTGTCCCCTGGATCACCCTTCACAGGCATGAATGGCGGGAACAGCCGAAAAAAATTCTGCACAAAGCCGCCCGGGAACTGAGAATGCCATTATTTGTCAAACCGCTTTGCACAGGCTCTTCCGTGGGCATCAAAAAGGTCAAAATCAAAAAAGAACTGGCGGCGGCCATTGACTTTGCCTTTCAGTTCGACGCAAGAGTGATGATTGAAACAGGCATCGACTGCCGCGAAATCGAATGCGCCGTGCTGGGAAACGAACAGCCGCGGGCTTCCGTCCTGGGGGAGATCCTTCCCAATCATGAGTTTTATTCCTATGAAGCCAAATATCTTGATCCGGACGGCGCACGGATGAACATTCCCGCAAAGATTCCCGCAAAGCTTGGCGCCGCTATCCGCAAATGCGCCATTGCGGGCTTCCGGGCGCTTAATTGCAATTCCATGGCGCGCGTGGATTTCTTTCTGGACAAGAAGACAAACGATTTTTATCTCAACGAAATCAACACGCTGCCGGGCTTTACCAGCATCAGTATGTATCCCAAACTATGGGAGGCGACGGGTCTTCCATATCGCGATCTTCTGGACAAGTTAATCGAACTGGCCATGGCGCGCCATCGGGAAAAATCAACCATCAAAACGGATTGACGCCCATCAGATTCCACGCAACGGCTACTCCCACATTCAGAGGCGTAACCTTTGGGAAGCCGGGGAGCTTGGCAATCACTCAACACAGGCGCAAAACCTTTTCTTTCCGCATACATGCGTCATGAAGAAATTTGTTGATTGCGCCGGATTGAATTTCAGAAATTAAAAACCGAGTTCAAGCGGTGTCAGTATTACAGTAAATTCCGTGAGCATAGGCTTATAAGAAATTATTGACGTAATCCTGCAAATGGAAACGGAAGGTTTGCAGTCCACGCAATGTCCTGTTTTTGCGCAAGGAGTATTCAGCCCGAGCCTCAGGCTGTTTTTCGGTGACGCGACATTTTTTGTCCGCCAAATGGCTTCTTCCAGGGCGCCGGCTATCTTATTGTATCCTACGATGGCAATGACATGTTTGGGACCAAAAATCATCGCCGCCACCCTGTTGCCAACTCCGTCAATATTGACCAGCTCGCCATCTTTGGTCACGGCGTTGATGCTGGTCAAAAAATATTCTGATGTGAGTTCCTGCCTTCTTATATCATTGATCTCTGCGGCGCTCTTACTGCTGTCCCAGTGATCGAACACCGTATTTCCCCTTGATTTCAGCAAAACATCTATGCCGGTTTCTCTGAGCGTAACAGACCCTCCCAGCCCGACAGTCGCGTCTGCGGGTATCGTCGAGCTTATGAAATCCTGTATTTCATCTATTGTGTTTAAAATTAAAGCGTCAAATCCTCTCGAGGTTAACTTGTCTCTTAACTCCTCAAGGACAACTTTTTGAAACCACTGTGGAACGCCTCCAAAGGTATCCATATTTATTTTAAATCTCCTTTAACGCACGGCAGTATAAGAAACAATGAGGAGTATGTCAAGGTGGTGACAAATAAATGTCAAGCCAATATAGAAATGTCCTATTTTCACCAAAATAGAAATGTCCTATT
>CAZBGE010000080.1:0-14743 GCA_964491435.1 uncultured Smithella sp. | reverse complement strand
TATTTGTGGCCGGAGACGTTGATCGAGCAGACGCGCGGCAGGCGGAAGTCCCACCTGAGTTGTGGATAGAGGAACGGCGCTACGAAACCGCCGCTGGCGGCATCCACGTGCACGGGAATGTCCCAGCCGCGCTCGGCTTGCACCGCGTCGAGCGCGCCGCAGATTTCGGCGACGGGCTCGAACTCGCCGGTGAACGTCGTTCCGAGAATCGCACAGACGCCTATGGTGTGCGCGTCAACGGCACGCATGATGTCAACCGCACAAGTGATGTAGCGTCCTGGTTCGACTGGGATAAGGCGTGGCTCAACATCGAAGTAACGACAGAATTTTTCCCAGACCACCTGTACGTTCTCACCCATGACGAGGTTCGGGCGGTCAGCGGGAAGGCCGGCCCGCCGGCGACGCAGACGCCAGCGCCACTTCATCGCAAGGCCGCCAAGCATGACCGCCTCCGACGAGCCGATCGTTGCCACGCCCATCGCCTGCTGCCTGGGGTCGGCGTGGAACAGGCGCGCGAGCATGTTCACACACCGCGCCTCGATCTCGATGACGTGCGGGTATTCCTCCTCGTTGGCAAGGTTGAACCGCATGCTTTCCTCGATCAGATGGTTGGCTTCCGGCTCCATCCACGTGGTAACGAAGGAGGCGAGATTCTTGTCCGGCTTCATGTCGAGGTTGATCTGGTCGTGGACGACCTGGTAGGCCACGGCTCCCGGCAGCGAGCCTTCCGGCAGCCGGTACTTCGGCAGCGGCTTGGCCATGATGCGCGAACCATAGATGGACGTGGTGACTTCCTGCTCCGCAGAATCCTTAAACCGCTTGATCATGTCCGGTTCCTTTCATTATCCAGATGCCACGGCGGACGTATTAAATTGAGGAGAAACATAATATGGAATCAACCGGATGAACCTCCTTTATTTTTTTCTCTCCAACCCCCTCACAACCTGCGAACGAATGATGCGTGGAAGAATCATATGATGCTGGGGGCAAATCGCACGCGGGTTTTGATAAGCGCAGTTGGCAAATCCTGTCAGATATTTTCTCAAGTCGGCAAAGCGGACGATTTCATCGACAAAACCCTTTTTCGCGCAATATTCCGGGCTGGATGTACGACGGTAATGGCCGGCCATCTTGTTCATCTTATCGATGGTCGGCTGCAGAGGCAAACCTTCGTCCTGATCCCTGACCAGACGCCGGGCAAATGTCGCCGCCGCCGCCGTTTCGCCGGGCATGACATTGATTTCCGTCGCGGCGGTGCCCAGGGAAAAGGCGTTGTTATTGTTGGCGATCGGACCGCCCATGACATAGTATCCGGCGACGCTGCCCCGGCGCAAGACGACGAGCATCATCGGCAGATGAGAATTTTCAATCGAGTAGATCAGCGATTGCCCCAACCCCAGCAGCTCCGCTTTTTCCGCATCATCGCCCGCGTCAATGCCGCCTGTATCCTGCATCCAGATCACCGGAACCTTGTCACGCGAGCACAGGGTGATAAATTCACTCATTTTAATCAGACCTTGGCGGTAGAGCCGGCCGCCCACTCCTTCATAGGCACTGGTGTATTCAGGATAATTCGTCATCGTTTCCTGACGATTGCCAATCACGCCCATCAGCAGACCATCCACTTTCACCAGACCGCAATACACTTCCGGGCCGAATCCGGGGCGGAATTCCATGTGCTCGGAACCATCAACCAGCCTGGCCAGCACCTGTTCGAATTCATAAGGAATTTCTTTATCAACGGGAACAATCGCGGCAATCTCCGCGGGAGAATACTTCGGCTCCGTCGGCTCAGCCACGCGGAAAAAACGCGGCTTGTAAGCGGGCAGGTCGCCCATATAATCCCGGATCGCGTCGAGCACCTGCTTTTCTTCGTCAAAGACCGCGCGGAAAAAGCCCGTCACATCGTAATGAATCTTGACGCTGCCGGGGGGAACGGATTTAAAATGCCGGGTGGTGTTGATGATTTCCCCGGCCCGCGCTTCATCAAAAGCCCCGGAAAACCCTATGCCGCTGATGATGCCGGCGCCCCCCACCGCCATGTTTGCCTTCCGGTGCGCAAGCAAAATGGCCGGACTGATCGACTGATAACCGCCCCCGGCCGGATTGGCGCCGTAAATGCCGGCGATGACCGGGTTGCCCTGGATTTCCAGTTCGGCATGACGGTAAAAGCAGGCCCCCTGCCCTCTTCTGCCGGCATACACTTTTTCCTGCTCGGGCAGCTTGACGCCGGAGCAGTTCACCAGCCAGACGAGTGGAAGGCGCAGGATTTTGGCAATTTCGGTTGCATGGAGATTATTCTCCGCCTGTCCGGCAATCCAGGCGCCGGCCAGCCATTTGTTATTGAATCCAATCAGCATGCACCACTTGCCGTTGATCCGCGCCAGACCGTCCACCACACCGGTGCTGCCCGATTCTTCGTTTTGCGGATCATAAATGCTGTGCAGCGGACAAAAGGTCCCGGGATCGGCCAGGTATTCGATGCGCTCCCAGACGCTCAGCTCGCCGCGCTCATGCAGCTTCGCCAGGGGCAAGCCGACGTTTTTGATGCGCTCAACTTCCGCGCCAATCGACTGCATGATTTCATCCAGACGCGCGGCATTTCCCTCCATCGCTTCTATTTGCACTGAAGAAAGCGGACGCCCCAGGGGGTCCATTTTTTCAAAATACTGTCTCATACCTTCCTACCTGCCAAGAACTTCCTGGATTTTCCGCGCCAATTCTTTCTTTTCAAACATTTTTTCGATTGCATCCCCCAGGGCAGCACTGGCCTGCTCTTCCAGCCGTTCTTCCGAAAAAGACACATGTTCCAGCGAGGTTGTGGCCTCAACGATCGCGCGATTCAATATTCTTTTGCCGGTCGCATCTGCCAGGTAAAGGGTCAACTTTATTTTTGTCATGTATTGATTGGTTGGGAAACCCCGCCGGCAGTTGATTCCCATCTCTTCAATCGCCCCGCCGATCAGAACATTGGTGCGGCTGATTTGCGGGATGTTTTTTTCCTGTAAATCCCATCGTTCGAGAACGCTGGATACATTATATTCCGCTTTTCTTAAATATCGTCTCACGCCCTCGGCAACAGCCTGCGTCGGCCTGATGTGCTTAGGTAGAACCAGCGCCTTCACACCGTTTTTTTCAGTTACGCACCCAAGCACCAGCGGCTCGTCCGTCTTTCGTTGATCTGTAAATTCCGCCACGGCAATAATCGATTGCAGAGCTTTTTGGTCCGGCCTTAAGTAGGAAGGAATAACGGCATGTTCCGCATCATATCTTATATCGACGGAATATATCTTTGTGGTAGCGCAGCCTGAAATGCAAAATGCAATCAGCAACATGAATATCAGACCGTGAGATGAAATTTTGTTCATAAGAACCTCTATTCTCAAAAAACTACGTCACTTAAATAACATGCACAAACAGACCGCTGCGCAGTTTTGGTTCAAACCAGGTAGATTTGGGAGGCATAATCGCGCCGGCGTCGGCCACCTTCATGATCTGTTCCATGGTGGTCGGATATAGCGAAAAGGCCACGGCAAAACCGTCTTGATCAACCAGTTTTTCCAGTTCACCCATACCCCGGATGCCGCCGATGAATTTAATCCGGTCGTCGGTACGCGGATCGGCAATACCTAAAACGGGCGCCAGCAGGTGATCCTGTAAAATAGCGGCGTCCAGACTGGCCACCGGATCCTTGGCGTTGTAAACACCTTCTTTAATGGTGATGCCATACCACGAACTGCCGAGATACATGCCAAAATCATGCAGCCGTTGCGGCGATTTTGCGGTAAAGTTTTTGGTAACGATGAATTGCACGCTGATTTCATGAAGAAACTGCTCAGCGGTCAGCCCCCGCAAATCTTTCACCGCCCGGTTGTAATCCATGACCTTCAATTGATTATGCGGAAAAAATACGGCCAGCACCATGTCCGATTCCTGAACCTGACCTTCCTTATAGCGATCACGCGCCACGGTGGCGCCGGCGGCGGCGCGGTGATGTCCGTCGGCAATGTAAAGCGCTTTCAACTGCGCAAATTCCTTCTGAAGTTCTTCGAGCTGCCCTTGATCCGCAACCACCCAGGCGGTATGGATCACCCCGTCTTCGGCAGTAAAATCATATTCCGGCTGGCCGGCAACAATCTTTTCCACTATTGCGTTGATGCGGGGACACGACAGATAGCTGATGAACACGGGACCGGTCTGGGCGTTGACCGTGCCCACATGGCGGATGCGATCTTCTTCCTTGTCCTGCCTGGTCAATTCATGCTTCTTGATCTTTCCTTCGTCGTATTCCGCGGCGCTCATCACACCGACAATACCCGTCTGCACCTGCTCGCCCATCTGCTGGCGATATATATAATAGCAGGGTGATTCATCCTGCTTCAGGATTCCCTCTTCGCGCAATTTATTGAAGTTGCGTTTCGCCGTTTCATAAATAACGGGATCATCCGGGCGCGTACCGTCCGGCACATCGATTTCCGATTTTTCAACGCGCATAAAACTGAGTGTTTTACCCGCCACCGCTTTCTGTCCTTCTTCCCGCGTCATTACGTCATAAGGAAGAGCAGCCACTTGCGCCGCATATTCCGCCAGCGGGCGGACCGCTTTAAAAGGTAATACCGTCACCATATCCACATCTCCTTGTGTTAAAATTTCTTGCGGAAGATGTAACACAATGGCATAATCCGGGCAACGTCAAATTGACAACGCTAAAAAGAATAACCAAAGGTTCGGATCATGACAAACACGCTCGTTTTTATTCACGGCCTGGAAAGCACTTCGCAGGGCAACAAAGCGCAATATTTCCGGAAATGGTTTCCGCGGATGATTATTGAAGATTATACTGGCGATTTTGCAGCCCGGATGAATAAACTGAACGTTATTCTCGGTGGCAAAGACAACTTGATCCTTGTGGGGTCAAGCTATGGCGGACTAATGGCGGCCCGCTTTGCGCTGGATAATGAAACACGAATCAGGAAAATGATTCTACTTGCTCCCGCGCTGACTATTGAAGGATTTGAAAGCGCAGTAAAGCATAAACTGCAAATTCCCGTTGTCCTTTATCACGGAACAAAGGACAACGTGGTCGATCCTTACGACGTTAAAAAGATCGCTGAAAAAACATTCATCAATCTGGAACATCACCTGGTAGAGGACGATCACCCGTTAAGCCGGTTATTTACTTCATTTCCCTGGAACGCCCTGCTTCATCAGGCGTAGTTCCACCTTCAAAAAACGCCTCGACCAGTTCCAGGTATTCAGACAGCAGTTTGCGGCTGACCACAAAAATGTGCCCGATATTTTTCTCAATCGTCCGATTGAGATGCGCGCTGGTAAACCTGATATTTCCGTCATCAACTTGTCCCCATGTTGCGCCAGCTACGCAGGAACCTGCAGGCGCAATGGGATCCCTCGATCCCTTGTAATCAAATATCGCCACACCCGCCTCCCTCAGCATGTCCATATTAACGGGCCTGCCATCCAATTCAGGGTTTGTCGAAGGAAGGGAATACGTCCCCTCATAAATCTGGTTGCCGAGAAAAATATTCTGAATCCACTGGATGTGAGCCGTCACCGGAAATTTCGTCCCATGCGTCAGCCAGAATAAAAAGGGCGCGGCGTCGGCTATGGAGTCCTTCATTTCTGCGCGGCCGTAAAACCCCAAAACCACCGTATATTGCACACCCGGCTGGATTTCGTTCATGCCCGCTTCCAGCACCTGCGGCGGAATGTTCACCGCGCCGAAAAGATCCTTCATCAGATCGGGATCATAATCGCGCCGGATGAGGGAGCGAATCGGACTGTGTCCGCTGTCTTCATCGTTAAACTTTGTAGGAGAGGCCATCATGGCGATTTTTTTGATATCCATCGTTTTGCCGGCGGCCAGCCTCTCTTCCGCCCGCCTGGCTAGGTAGGGCAAAATCAGCGTGCCTCCCATGCAATAGGCCATAACATATATTTCATCGCGGGGATGGCGTTTCTTAATCATCCCCATGTAGAGATCGGGAACGGTTTTCCCGTAAAAATCCAGACCCAGCTCTGTTTCCTCCCAGCCCGGATCGCCATGTTCATCCAGGTAAATTTTATAGCCTTTTGTCAGCATGGCCTCGACGACGGACTTGCCGGAAGCCAGATCGAACAATTCCGGTTTATTGATGAGCGGCGTTGCCATGTATATAATTTTGCCGTTGGACTTAATCCCCGCAGGCACCGGATAATAGCGCAGACGCACCCGGTGAATGGTGGATCCATCCACATATTCATAAAATGAGCAGCCAATCTTGCCGCCTGTGGCCCTTTCGGAAAATTCTTTGATGTCAAATGCGTTTTCCGCGTAAAGATTCATCATGCGAGTGCGGTTTTCGGCCAGATACTCCTCGAAAGTAGTCATCAATCTCCCGTCCGGATCGGTTTTGGCAAAAGGAAGGTAGCCATTGGCAAACGGTTTTTCCGTTATCAAAACCAACAGACATTTCAAGAGCTCCTTCATCGCCTTGAGACGGGTCAATCCAATATTATTGTACTGGTACTCCAGCTGGGCAAACTCATCCATATAGTTCATCAGATAATCTTTGCCTTTGGCCGTCGTACAGATCATATGGGCTTTTTCACGGTTAAATTTGCCCTCCTCAATAAAAAAACCCGTCAGCGTATAAAGAAGCCGGGAATAGCTTTTATAGATCCAGCCGTTCACATCCGCAATCACGTCGGGATTTCTGGCCGCGCCAACGGCCAGGCGGGCACTGGCCTTGATCGGCCGCAGCACCGTATCAAGCAGAGCGCTTTGCCACGCCGCGGCAATCGACCAGGGACCGAACAGCACAACATCCTTGCTGATGGAATTCAAAATTCGCTGGTATCCAAACAGACTCCTGACCTGCCCGCCAACAATTTTACTCTTCCAGGCCAGCGCCGTATTTATACCCTCCAGGTTATCGGCGGGAGACAAACCAATAACGGATAAAAGTTCATCCGGCGTTAACTTTTCCAGAGTAGTCTTGTTTTCTTGCTCCATATGTTTCCACTCCCTTCCATCTCTCTGTCATTTATTCAGCATCAAATACATTTTTCAAACAACGATGCAACCGTCCTGTCATGATTGAGCAACCAAAAACGATTTGACAAAAACGCCCTTCTATATTAGAAAATTTATAAGCTAAATTATATTATTTAATCATACTTTTCAACATCATTGTGTGAACAGCGAGGTGACCAATGGTTGATGATGGCAAGCAATTCCCGTTTCATGATTCTTCAATATTCCCTTGGATGAAAACGGCCGCTGATCTGTGGCTGAATATGGCGAAGATAATGCCCGCCAACCCCGATAACGCACTGAAAACTCAAACAGTTGCGCAAAACCGCTTCACGGAGCAACTTGACACAAATTTAAACCTGCTCAAATCCTTTTCCCGGATCATGAACGAACCTGGATCCGCTTCAGCGGCGGCCAATTCGGTTAATGCGCTCCCCGAAATTCTCATAAAAATGACCAAATCCGGTTTTGAAGCGGCCATGCAGATCCAGAATCATTTGATTGATAAAGCGGGAAAAATCGGCAAACGCACGGAAGCCTATAACTTCGACAATATGGATCAGGAAGTTTTTCGCGCTCTGACCGATATTTATGAAAAAGAACTGCGCCAGTACCTGAAAATCCCTCCCCTGGGGCTGACACGTTTTTATCAGGAGCGCTTCAATGAATTACTGGACAGACACAATCTTTTTGAGACCACTCTGGCGGAATTTCTGTCCATCCTGTATCTGCCGATGGAAAAGTCACTTAAAGTGCTTCAGGAAAAGCTTCAGCAGAGAGCGGAAGAAGGCAATCTTCCCTATGACACTAAAGAAAGCTACTCCATGTGGCTGAAGATTCTGGAAGGCCACTATATGAATCTGTTCAAGTCCAAAGAATACACGGACGCGCTGCACCGCACGCTCAACAAACTGGAAGATTTCCTCATCGCCAAGGATAACGCCATGAATGATTTTCTCCAGATACTGCCCGTGGTCACGCACCGTGATCTGGATGATTTATACAAGGAATTTCACTTGCTGAAAAAAAGAGTCAAAGAGCTGGAAAAACAACTGGGAATCTCGCAAAATACCATAACTGCCATAAAATAAAGGCTTTTCTTGCCTACGGCGGACAATGAACAAAGATTTTTGGAAGGAAAATATCTTTATATGAACAAAACGAAAATTCCCCTTGATCTGATCCTGGAACGCATGGCCGAAGACACAGAAAAGGCGCAAAAGCGCGTTTCCAAGGCATCAGACGTGCTTTTGGGCGAGCTCAATTATGCACTCGGCTCAACTCCCCATGAAATTGTTTATGAAGAAGACCGGGTGAAGCTAAAACACTATTTCCGCAATGAAAACGCCGAGAATAAGTTGAAAGCACCGCTTTTGGTGGTTTACGCCCTTATCAACCGCGAAACCATGCTGGATTTGCAACCGGATCGTAGCGTGGTCAAAACATTTTTACAGGAAGGCATCGACCTGTATATGGTGGACTGGGGCTATCCCAAACGCAAGGATTCCTTTTTGACCATTGACGATCATGTCAACGGTTACCTAGACAACATTGTCGATTTCATCCGTAAAAAGCATAATGTCCCCAAAATCAATCTGATGGGCATCTGCATGGGCGGGTCGTTTTGCGTCATGTATTCGGCGCTGCATCCGGAAAAAATAAAAAATCTGGTCACTACCGTCACGCCGTCCAGTTTTGATCACGACAAGGGCCTGCTGCATGTCTGGATGAAAGATGTCGATGTGGACCGGATGATCCGCACCTTCGGCAACATTCCCGGCGATTTGATGAATCTTGGCTTTCTGCTTTTAAACCCGGCGCGCCTGATGATCGACAAATATATCGGTTTTCTGGAAAATATGGACAATCGGGATTTTGTGGAAAACTTCGTGCGCATGGAACGCTGGATTTTCGACAGCCCGGACGTCCCCGGAGAAACATTCCGCCAGTTTATCGATGACTGCTACAAAAATAATTTGCTCATCCAGAGCAAAATGCACCTGGGCGGCAAAAGAGTGGATTTGTCCAAGCTCACCATGCCGCTTTTAAATTTTTATGGCGAATACGACCATTTGGTGCCGCCGGAAGCCTGCAATCAGCTCACAAAAGCCGTGGGCAGCAAGGACACGGAGGACATCTGCCTGGAAACCGGACACATCGGCATTTACGTCAGTTCCAAATTCCAGCGGCTGTTCGCTCCCAAAATCGCGCGCTGGCTCAAAGAACGGGACAGCGAAGGCGTGGTCCCCGTGGAAAAATCGACACGTCCGGCGGAGACAAAAGAAGAACCGCAAGACACAGTTGAAAAACAGGCGAAGAAGCCATCGTTCAGGAAGAAGTCCTTAAAGAAAAAAATCAACGAGCCAAAAATGGCGGATGAGAAAGAAATTGTCAGGAACGAAGCACAAAAAATGCCTCCGCCTGCGTCCGGTAAAAAAAGATTGTCACTAATCCAAAGAATTGCTGAGGCCATATAAAAGGGAGAAAAAGTATGTACACAGGAGAAAGTTATTTTAAGGCTTTGAGTGAGTTGAGCAAAGAATTGGGGGCAACGGAAGACCAAAATAAAATGCTGCAATTGATTGTGTCCAAAGCTTTGAAAACCTTAAACGTCAAGGCCGCCGCCATCTTCCTGATGGATAAAAATTCAGAAGATGATTTTCATAATATCGCTGAAGCCCAAGTGGGACTTTCCTCAAAATACGTCCATGCGGGCACAGGGTACGCTGTGAAAATCTCCCCCCAGTTGCTGAAAGACGGTTACCTGTATTATGAAAACGCTGCAACAGATAAACGACTGGCTAACCGCGACGCCAAAAAAGCGGAAGGCATCGGCTCGATCCTGTCTGTTCCGGTGATGGACAGGGGCCGGATGGTGGGCATCCTGAGCGTCTATACTAAAGATATCCGCAAATTTCGCAAAGATGAAATCGATTTTCTGTCCATTTTGGCCGAGCAGGGAGGCTCCGCAGTTGAAATCTCCTATTTAATCAATAAATTGCGCAATAACGCGCAGATCTTTTTAAAACTGGCCGCGAGCATCTCGGAAAGCCTGGACATTAAGATCATTTTACAGGCCATGACACAGGATCTGATTGAATCACTGGATATCAAGGCAGCTTCAGTTCTCCTGCTGGAAGAAGACCAGCGCACGTTGAAAAGGGTAGCCAGTTTCGGACTAAGCGAAAAATACATGAATAAAGGGCCAGTTCGCGCGGATAAAAACATTGCCGCAGCTTTGAAGGGAGAAACCATCACTATTGTAGATGTCCAAAAGGACAAGGGCATCCAGTACAAGGAAGAAAAGAAAGAAGAAGGCATTGTCTCCATGCTCTATGTGCCGATTAAGGCCAAGAAGGATATCATCGGAGTCATGCTTGTTTATAGTGGAAAGGAAAAGAAATTTACGGAAGATGAAATTCTGCTGGTCACAGCTTTGGCCTATCAGGGTGGTCTGGCGATCAACAACGCCTGTATGTATATGGACATGCAGGACGACATCAAGGATTTGAAGGAGAATATCTGGAGTCATAAATGCTGGTTCTAGTTTAAAAAATAAATAAGGAGGGATACTGGACATGATCTCAGGGAAAAGCATCGACAAACTGGCTGTCGGAGACGCGGCGGAATTCGCCAAAACAGTAACGGAAACAGACATCTACTTGTACGCGGGCATCACCGGCGATTTCAATCCCGCCCACGTCAACGAAGCCTACGCGAAAAACACCTTTTTCAAAGGCCGCATCGCGCATGGCATGCTCACGGCGGGATTCATCTCCGCTATCATCGCCAACCAGCTCCCCGGCCCCGGTACCATCTACCTCAAGCAGGATTTGAGCTTTCTGGCTCCGGTGCGCATGGGTGACACGATCACTGGACGCGTGGAAGTCATTGAACTGATAAGCGAAAAAAACCGTGTCCGGTTAAAAACCACCTGCACGAATCAGGACGGTGTGGTAGTAATTACAGGCGAGGGTCTGGTCAGCCCGCCGAAGGCGCCGAAAGCATAGCAACATCTTCTTTGTTCATCACGACAGCACAATTAAAAGAGCCGACGCATCATTCATCAATTGCGTCGGCTTTTCTATGATCAATTTTTTAATTTTTTTTGCGCTAACTACTTGCCGGCAAAATATGTTTCGACTTTCTTGAAATTTTCATCGGCGGCCGCCTTGAATTCTTCACGGCCCTTCTTATAGGTTTTGATCCAGTCTAGAATCAGCTTTTTTCCTTCCGCGGGAAAAACGCCGGTTTGCTCCATCATGTTGGTCACCATCTTTTCCGTCTGCTCCTGAATGACGGCCATTGCGGCAAAAGAATTATCAAAAGCTGTTTTGTTAAAATCCACCATTTGTTTTGCAACCTGTTTCGGATCCATCGTTTTTCTCCTTTTATTGATTTATTTTTTTTTGATTGGCGCCTGTATTTTTTTAACCGTCTGACTACGCGAAGCGTTTTTTTGAAGATCAATAGCAACTTCTTTCGTCGCCTGATGAACATTTTCAACAGGGTCTGTTTGGGGGGCGGACGTCTTTAAGGAAGATTCCATTTGACCGGCGACATTCAAAAGATAATCTTCAATCAGCTTAAAACGGTTGTCCACATTTGTCTTGAGTTCATCCAAACCGTTTTTGTAAGCATCCACCCAGTCGCCGACAACCTGTTGACTTTCCACCGGAATAAACGTGGACTTTTCCCAGAAAACACGCATCATTTTTTCAGTGTGTTCCTGGACGGCAACGATCGCCTTAAAACTGTCGTCAAATGCTTTTCTGTTGAAGTCCAGAATCTGCCTGATCATTTTGGAATCCATGCCCCTCCACCCTTTCTCTATTTTTTTGATTTAACCTGAAAAGCCGCCAGGCCGGACGTCAACATTTCCGCCAGTTTTGCATAATTCTGATCGGCCGTTTCCTTGAAGTTCATGGCGCCTTTTTTACACAGGCTGTTCCATTCACTAATGGCAGACTTGGATTGAACTGGAATCCACGGGGACTGCTGTAAGAGATTATCCACGGCCTTGGAAGTTTGCTCCTGCAACATGACGACGGCATTGAAGCCGCTCTCAAAGGCCGCCTTATGGAAATCAATCATCTGTTGTGTTATTTCTTCGTTTTGCATAATAAATTCTCCTTCATTTATTTTGTGTTGAGTCTCATTATAAACAGTTTTTTCTGTTTGTCAATAACAAAATGTTGCATTGCAATATAATTTATAACTGATATGGTAATTGCATTTATTTAATTTTTTATAGTGTTAACAAACACTTAATACTGTATCGACCTTTCCTGTCCATGTTGATAATATTTTTTATGTTGCAATATTTATCATAATCCCGTAATAAGAATCAGGCAAGGGACAACATGGAAGAAAACATCCTTCATTTAAAAAAATATACCAACCGCAGGCTTTACGATACGGAAAAAAGCATTTATGTTACGCTGGATTACGTGACGGACACCATCCGCAAGGGCCGGCAGATTCAAGTTACGGACGCCAAAACAGGCGAAGACGTGACGCCGGCAATTCTCACGCAGATTGTTCTGGAAGAAGCTCGCCAAAAAAAATATCTCCTCCCCCCACCCCTGCTGTACCTGATGATTCGGTATGGCGAAAATGTGCTCACGGAGTTTTTTGAAAAGTATCTCGAACAGACTATCCGCAATTACCTGTTGATACGCAATATGGCCGATGAACAGTTCAGAAAGCTGCTCGAATATGGTGAAAATTATTCCCAGGCAAATCCTCAGGCCATGATCGGTCTGTCGCCTTTTAAACCTCTCTTCGATCTATTTGCTGTTGATCATAAGAAAAAAGAGCAAGACGAGAAGCCTTAGCCTGGATATTTTTCCGTTGTTGATGGTCCAGCACACTATTGTAGCACTTAACTTTTTTTATTGATGCGGTAGTATTATAATAAAAAATATAAAACAGTTTGTTTTCAGAAATGTATATCTTTAATCAGATTGATAAAAGTGAGAAGGTGACCAATGGTGGAAGACGTAACGATGCTTCAAGTCAAGATAAATGAACTGACAGCGGAAAATGAACGACTCCAACACATTCTTGCTCTGGGAGATACTTTTTGCAGGCAGCGTAATTTGGAAAAGCTGCTTCCCCTCATGATGAAGGAAATTTCAATTCTGCTTGACGCAGATCGCAGCACCCTTTTTCTTGTGGATTGGGAGCGTAAGCAACTCTGGACAAAATATGCCGAAGGCCTGGAAAGAGATCGCATTCACATTGGATTAAAAATGGGTCTTGTCGGATCATGCGTTCTTATGAAGAAGATGGTCAATGTTGCTTCGGCCTACGATTCGCCCTATTTTAACCCGGAAATCGACGCGCAGACGGGATTCCGCACAGAAAGCGTTCTTTGCATTCCCGTGTTTAATAAAAAGGAGGAAATTATTGGCGCGCTGGAATTCCTTAACAAAAAGAGCGGTGTTTTTACCAGGGAAGATGAGGACAAACTGTTGCGCTTTGCAGAAAGCGTTCGTGCCTTTGATTGTTCCAATACATCTGGTTTGCAGACGGTCAAAAAAGCCATTAAGGCTTTTCGTGATGAACTGAAATGTGAACGATGCACCATGTTTCTCCTCGATCGCGCAACAGGAGAAATCCGTTCCGCTTTTGCTGACGACATCGATGGATGGAATATTCTCTTAAGTCTCAATTTGGGAATCGCCGGACTCGTGGCATTGACGGCTGAAGAGATCAATATTCCCAATGTCTATGAGGACGCGCGCTTCGACAGGAGAGTTGATGAACTGACCGGCTACAGGACACGATGCTTGATGTGTGCGCCATTGAAAACCATGACCGGAGACATTCTCGGGGTCATCGAAGTTATGAATAAACAAAACGGCGTATTTGCCGATGCTGATGTGGCTCACCTGAAATCATTAGCTTCCTACATCAGCATATTTCTGGAAAATGCCATTCTCTTTACTGAGCAGACAAGGCAATTCCGAAGCGTTCTTGAGGTTCTGGCCGCATCCATAGACGCCAAGGATGCGCTGACGGCGGGACATTCATCCCGTGTTGCTCAATATACCGTGGGCATTGCGTCTGAGTTGGGATTCAATGAAGACGACATTGATATCCTGAATGTTGCGGCTCTGCTTCACGATTACGGAAAGCTCGGGACAAACGACCATATTCTGAAAAAGCCTGGCAGGTTAACATCGGATGAATTTGAGCACATCAAGGAGCATGTCGCCAATACGAGAAATATCCTGAGTAAAATGGTGTTCAGCCGGAAGTATAAAGCCGTTCCCTTCCTGGCGTCAAAACACCATGAACGCCTTGACGGCAGCGGTTATATGGATGGTTTGACGGCGGCGGAAATCCCCTTCATGGCCAGGATTATCGCCGTTGCTGATGTATTTGAAGCCCTGACAGCCAAGAGGCACTATCGCGGTCCCCTTTCCGTCGAAGAAGCCTTCCATATTCTTGATCAGGATACTGGAACGAAGTATGACGCCAACGTCGTCAGTGCTTTGAAATTATATTACAAAAATCATCATTCATAAAAAAACCTTCACCATAACGCCAAATCCGTAATTATCCCGGCGCAACTGATTCAAAACGGCAGTTGTTCAAATATTTATTCTTGACAAACCTCCTTGCATAGCTTAATTACTACTTAACCGATAGTGAAGGTAGTGTATATGCAAGGAGATTGATATGAAACTTTCCACAAGAACG
>CAZBGE010000079.1:0-14786 GCA_964491435.1 uncultured Smithella sp. | reverse complement strand
AAAAGACGCACCCAGCGGCACCGCGATGCAAATGGCTCAAGTGATTGCCGACAAATTGGGGCGGGATCTGAAACAGGAGGCCGTTTATACCCGTCAGGGATTAATCGGTGAGCGTACAAAGAAAGAAATCGGTATTCAGACAATTCGCGCCGGCGACATCGTGGGCGAGCATACCGTGATGTTCGGCGGCATTGGCGAGAGGCTGGAATTTACGCATCGGGCGCAAAGCCGGGATAACTTCGCCAAAGGAGCGATTCGCGCGGCGCAGTGGATTGTTAACCAGAAAAACGGTCTGTACGATATGCAGGATGTTCTGGGCTTGAAAAACATCAAGTAAGCAGGCTTTATGTTGGAAGGTATTCTGGCTTATATAGGCATAGGTTCCAATATGGGGGATGCTTTGCTGAATTGCCGGCAGGCTGTTGAAAAGCTGTCTTATGTTTCAGGCATTACAGTGGAGAGGGGTTCTTCATTTTATAAAACAGAGCCGATGATTGATGTTGCCCAGTTCAGGAAGCATGGAGAAGAGTTGAAACATCAAGACTGGTTTATTAACGCCGCATGCGAAGTGAAGACGATTCTTGCTCCCCGCGCTCTTTTGCAGAAATTGCAGGAAATTGAGAAGGAAATGGGGCGGGTTAGAACGTTTGCAGGAGCCCCGCGCCTGATTGATTTGGATTTGCTTCTGTATGGACAGGATATTATCCGTGAAGTTGATCTGATTGTTCCGCATCCGGTGATGCATAAAAGGCGCTTTGTGCTGGAACCTTTGTGTGAAATTGCATCATATGTTGTTCATCCTGTGTTTGGCGTTTCGATAAGGGGATTAAAAGACAGATTGGATGATAACAAGATTGTCGAGATTTGCCGGTAGAAGAAGAGGATATTCATGTTTCAAATTTTGAAAGTATTATTTGTCATTCTGTTGTTTTATGTGGGATACAGGATTGTGAGGATGTTTCGGCAGGTAAAATCTCAGGAGGTGAAAGGTTACCGGGCCGATTCCACGCCGTCTGAGGGCGAAGACCTGGTGCAGGATCCTTTCTGTAAAACATACGTTCCCAAAAGTCACGCGATTATCAAGGAAATAAATGGTAGACAGCAATATTTTTGTAGCCGGGAATGCTGCGAGAAATACCTGTCGGAAAGTAATAGCTGATTAAACGCATAAGAGGAGAAGGGAGTTATGAAGTTTTTTATTGACACAGCAAGCGTTGATGAAATTAAGGAGGGACTGGCTTTGGGGATGGTGGACGGCGTAACGACGAATCCGTCGCTTATCGCCAAAGAGAAAAGAGGCTTTGAGGCGGTTGTCAAAGAAATTTTGAATGTTGTGGATGGGCCGGTCAGCCTAGAAGTAGTCAGCCCCGAGGCCAAAGGTATGTTTGCCGAAGGAAAAAAGTTGGCGCGCCTGGGAGAGCAGGTCGTGATTAAAGTTCCGATGACCACTGAAGGGATCAAGGCCACAAAAATGTTTGCTGATGAAGGGATTGATGTCAATCAGACATTGATTTTTTCACCGCTTCAGGCACTGATGGCGGCTAAAGCAGGTGCGGCTTACGTCAGCCCGTTTGTCGGACGACTGGATGATATCGCTCACGACGGCATGGAATTGGTGCGGCAGATTCTGGATGTTTATGACAACTACGGATATGACACGGAAGTGATTGTGGCCAGCGTCAGACATCCCAAACACGTTTTGGAGGCCGCTTTGATGGGCGCCGATATCGCCACAATCCCCTTTAAAGTCATCGATCAAATGGCGCGGCATCCTCTGACCGACAAAGGTGTTGCCTTGTTTCTGGAAGACTGGAAAAAAGTTCCGAAAAAATAAAGTGTTTTTGTGGCCGGAATTTCAACATTGACGAAGCGGCGGATCAACATGAACAAGAACAGAGAAATATTCAGCCTGCCCAATAGTATTACGCTGGCGCGCATCAGCGTGATTCCCTTTTTGTTTTTTCTGCTCGCCGCCCCTGGTCCTTTTTGGAGTCTGGTACTGGCGGCCTCGTTTGTTCTGGCGGCCCTTACGGATTTTCTGGACGGTTTTGTCGCGCGCAGATACAACATGATCACCACCATGGGCAAATTTCTGGATCCGCTGGCCGATAAACTGATCGTCAATTCAGCAATGATCCTGATGATACCAATCGGACGGATAGACGCATGGATTGTTGTGATCATTATCGTGAGGGATTTTATAGTTGACGGTATTCGCAGCATTGCATCTTCAGAAGGAATTTATATTCAGGCCAGTATTTTGGGAAAGCAGAAAACCCTGGCGCAAATCATTGCCGTGACCGCTTTAATGATTCACTATCCGTTTTTGGGTTTGGACGCGCATGCTGTGGGAACGATGATTCTTTATGTGGCTTTATTGCTGACCATTTATTCCGGTTTGGATTATTTTATAAAGTTTTACAAGGGAGCATTCAATAATATTTGATATATTTTTTATTTTTTATATTGACAAGATTTGTTTATTTGTTATAAGCAAAAGCGTTCATAACGTGAGCGGGCGTAACTCAGTGGTAGAGTGCTACCTTGCCAAGGTAGACGTCGACGGTTCAAATCCGTTCGCCCGCTCCATTTTTTTATGGCGGCATAGCCAAGTGGCTAAGGCAGCGGTCTGCAAAACCGTTATTCATGAGTTCGAATCTCATTGCCGCCTCCAGTATCATTCAGGAGTTATCGTTGTAAAGCATGACTCCTTTTTTTTTATTATCGGATCATTCAGCAGGGATATCATAAATGAAAAGACGATTTGCCGAACTGATCACTTCATGCGCCCTCAAGGGCTATTCCGATGTTCATATCCGCGGCGGTCAGCCAATGGTTTATCGCAAAGACGGTTCCATTCGCTTTGACAATCAGAGCGTCTGGTCATATCAGGATGTTGACGATCTGATTTGGTCGATTCTCAATTCTAAAAATATGGCTATTTTGCGTGAGCGTTTGTCCGTTGATTTGGCAACCAGTATTGATAACTTGCGAATCCGTGTAAATGTTTTTAATACCGATCGCGGTCCTTCCCTGGCGATAAGATTACTGCCGAATACGATACCCACTATCGAGAATTTGAACATGCATCCGTCTCTGGAAAGTATCAGCGAGCTGAAGGCGGGTCTTGTTTTGATTTGCGGGGCGACAGGTTCCGGTAAAACAACGACTATTGCCTCCATTCTTGATGATATCAATCAAAAGCGGGCGGCGCATATTATTACGCTGGAAGATCCTATTGAATTTCGCATTATATCCCGGCAATCTTTTGTTGAACAACGGGAAGTGGGCACGCATGTGCAATCATTTGAACGCGGTCTTATTGACATTATGAGGGAGGATCCCGATGTTATTATGGTGGGGGAATTACGAGATCCCCAGACCATTGCTCTCACTTTAAATGCCGCCGAATCCGGTCATCTGGTGGTTGCGACATTGCATGCGACCAATGTGGAAGACGCCATCTACCGGATTATAAATTCCGCGCCGCCGGAAGCGGAGGAGTATATCCGTTATCAAGTGGCGTCGACGATTTCCTGGGTCGTTATGCAAAAACTGGTTTACAATGAAAAAGCAGGATTTCGGCTGCCACTGCTTTCAATTATGCGAGGAACCAGTCAAATCAGGGGGCTTATTCGTGAAAAAAAACTTTTTCAGATTGAAAACGCGATTCATGCGAGCAAATCAGATGGGATGTTCACGCAAGAACGTTATTTAGCGGAATTTCTGGAAACACGGGAAAAATATTTCAATCCTGCGATGTGCTTCACCCCTTCAAAGGGCGCCGTTGCGGATCCATCTTACCGATCCACCATGTTTGATTCCGGTTGTGATTTCCCCGCAAAAAAAGATAATTTTCCGGAACACACATTTATGGACAGACACCAAAGCGGGGATAAAATTAAAGTAAGCGATCAAAAAAACATTATGGACACCAACTCAGCGGTGACCGTCACGTCTGATGAATCGCAATACGTGATTGATGAAAGCTATGACTTGAAGGAAATTATCGCTGAAACCGAAAGAAATTTAAAAAACAGGAAATGATCAAATAAATCTATTGCATTGTTTCCTGATAGATTTTCCACTTGCCGTTCATTTTTCTCAATGCCAGTTTCTTAACGCCTTGACTTTTCAACAGGTTAGAGCTGTAGTGTTGCGTGAATATCGCAGTCGCTTGATTGTCATTGCCGGAGATGCGCAGGTTGGCGATCCGGATATTAATGTTTTTGCTGTTTTCACGCACGTTAATCTTGTGATTGACCCAAGCATTTAACGATTTGCCTTGGGCGCGAAAATCGGGCATATAGCATGCGCGGTAAGCGGACATGTTGCCGGACTGCCAGCTTTTGGCCCATAATGAAATCAGCTTCTGAATAGCTTCTTTGGATGACGGGTCTGTATCAGGACGGATTGCTGTTGTTTGACGGTTAATATTTTGTTCTGGTGTCTGCATTGTCCCGTCATCGATAATAAACCACCGGTTGCTTATTTTCTGTAAAGCAAGTTTATTGAATGAACCGGTAAAGGAATTATCCTTCTTAATATCTGTTATCTGATCGAAAATAATAACCGCTTCATTATTTTGCCGTAAAATAGAAACATCTTTCGGTTCCAAGATAAAATGCTGATTGATATTTTTAATATTAGACAGTTGAGAAAAGAGTTGCTCCCGTTTTTTGCCTTTCAACTGATAATTTCTCAGATAAAGCATATCGATTGCGTTTATGTTTCCTGTCAAGTAGGCTTTGGTCCACGAGGCAAGGACTCTCTCCAGTTCAGATTTAACCGGAAGCGTCTGATTTTGAGGGATCCAAGAAATCGTTTCCGCGATAATTACTGGTGTTTTATTTAAGTAAATATACTTGGCCAGCGCATGAATATCTTTATCATTCAAGACAACGCATCCGCTGGATTGAAAAGGTGCGATGGGCTTGCTCGTGCCGTGAATCCAGATGTTGTCGCCGTTTCTGCCCGATTTTTTATCGGTCATGGTTGGATAATCCAGCGGAAAGGCAAGTGTCCCGTAAGTTTCCGGCGGCCCAGGGTTCATCAGAATCTTTGTTGGAAAAAAAATTCCAGTGGGTGTCTTGGCATCACCGGAGACCTGTTTGCTTCCTTGGTTTTTACCTGTAGAGCAGTTGGTCTCGAAAACTTTGTAAAAACCGGAGCCTTTTTTAAAAACGTAAAGCATTTGGCGTCTTTTATCAACGGCGATGACATAGCCGGAAGAAACGGAAACAATGGAATCTGGTATTTTTTCAAGGTTCCGGCCGATGTTGGATAAAACATTGGGGGGCAAAAGAAGAGAAAAGGATAAGACTGCAAGGAAAACGGAGCAGATGACTTTGAATAACATGAAAAAAATTACCCTACTGTTTATTTCAAAAAGGAAGTAACCTCTAACAAATTCCAATCTTTCCTTCAAGTTATTTTTAAATTAAAATTTTAAAAATAATCCTTGTAATAATTCAAAAAGAATTGTAAGAACAACCCTGTTTTTCGTAGTAGAAATTTATCGTAAAAAAAGACAATATAATTATATAAATACATATTCCCGATTGTGTTGCAGTTAAAAAACACTGGTAGTTGTTCAACAAAAGAAAAATTTCGTTTTCAGGAGAATTTTTTTGGCAAACACAAAGGATATTAATTCCACGGAAAAGTTATTGAACGTTATTCGTGGCGCTGAGCAGCCTTTATCTTCCTCGCCGATTGACGGGGCGCAAGATCATTCCACCAAACAAAAGAATTCTGATAAATCCTTCGGTAGTCTTTCAAAGGTATTTGCCGGGAAGAAGCGTTTCCGAGTGGGAGTTGATATCGGGCATAACGTTATCAGTTTCGCCAAAATGGCTAACGTTTCCGAAGGCAAGCCGGTATTGATTGATCAAAAAACTGTGGTATTTGGAGATAACGTTGATAAAGGTTCCGGTGAGTTTAATAACTTGCTGAAATCGTCTTTCACGGCGTTTGCCGGTTCTCTGAACGATTGTGAGATTTGGGCGATGATGACCGCTGCAGATGTCAACGTCAGCCATTTGAAAATACCGCGTGTTCCTAAAAACCAACTGTCGAACGTCATCTTCTGGACAGCCAAAAAAGAAAATCCAATTGACGAAAAAGAGATGATTTTCGACTATGAAATGCAGGGTGAAGTTACCGATAACGGCATTCCGAAATACTCTGTAATGGTTTATAATGCGCCCAGGGCGCAGGTTGAAAAAGTTCAGGAAACGTTTTCGTCAATAGGCATTGAGCTTACCGGTATCACCATTGCGCCCTTCGCCATTCAAAATATTTTCCGGACGAACTGGATTGCCGCGCGTGAGAGCACGTTCGCCACTATCTTTATTGGTAATAATTTTTCCAGAATTGATATTTACAGTAAGAACAACCTGATGATGACAAGGGGGATTAAAACCGGCATCAATAGCATGAGGGAAGCAATTGATGAAGCGCTTGGTGAAATCTCTTTTGATAAAAAGGTTGATAAGGAAAGTGTTGAAAAAATACTGAATGAATTTTCGGCTGATCCTGGAAAATGGTTAAAGGACAAGAATCGTATTGACTGGGTCGAAAACGGCATATTGGACATGATTACTCCCGCGATGGAGCGCTTGGTGCGTCAAATCGAAAGAACACTGGAGTATTATTCCGGCACTCCGGGCAATGAACGCGTGGAAAAGGTTTACGTTTCTTCTGTTATGAACGTGTTTTATCACCCTTTATTACAATACATTAGCGAGCAAATCGGCACCAAAATGGATCTTTTTGATCCTTTTCAGGGCAAGAAGGCGGCGGCTTTAGGCGCGTCAATGACTATTGATGAAAGAGCGGCCATGGTCCCAACCATAGGTTTAGCCTTATCCGATCTGCAGCACACACCCAATGTCATTTTTACCTATGTGCAAAAACAACGGGAAGCGATTGCCAGGAAAATTAATTACGGCATTTTCTCGGTATTTGCGGCGGCCTTAATTATTTGTATCGGCATCATGATTTATGAGGGTATTCACACCAGCAATATGACTGCGCAAAAAATGAAGCTGGAAAAAGAGTTATCACTTTTCCAGCCGCTTCTGACCCCTGAGAAAATAACCGCTCTGGCCAATGAGGTGAAGAAACGTCAAGTGACAGACAGTCAGTATTCCAAAAAATACAAGGGTATGGCGCTCATCGGCGAATTATCGTTTTTGACGCCTGAAAAAATCAGATTGATCAATCTCCAGATTGGCGGGGCGGTTGCCGGCGGGGGGGCGTCTAAAGAAGACGCCGCTAAGGCGGCAGCGGCGGCTGCCTCAGGAGATAATATTAGTATTGAGGGTGTTGTTTTGGGCGACCGTATTGAATTGGACGATCTGCTGGCGCAGTATATCTTGAAGTTGGAAAATTCACCGATGATTCAGTCGGTGACTTTACAGAAAAGCAATACGGTCAAATTTAAAAAGCAGGAAATTCTCCAATTTACAATCAACGCGAAAATAGGTTAAAGATGATCAAGAAAATCGGTGATGCAATTCCATCAAAAAGTTTCAGTTATTTAATCATCTGCGGCGGGATTATTGTTATTATTCTTTTGCTTGGCGTTTTTCCTTTTCATCGTTACAATGTCAACAGGTCTAATGAAGTCAAAAACACACAGGCTCAAATAGCGGAGCAGAAGGAATTTCAAAAGGTTTATCAGTTGCTGCAAAACATCCAGAAAACGGAAAGAGTCCATAAATTGCCTAATCCGGAGAAAACAAAATTAGCCAGAATGGATTTGAATAAATTTCAGGATGTTTTTCAGGCCGAGGCGAAAAAATCCGGACTGGCTACCATTGCGCTGGTGCCTGATATGAAAACGATTGCCGCCGGATCAACCAGCACACTTTTTAACGCCACAACAAAAGGACAGTTTGCTGATTTCAGACAATTGTTGATTAACTTAGGCGCTTTGACCTATATTGATAAGATTGAAGAAATAAACATCAAGCAAGCAGCAGACGCCATGGAATTCAAAATGAAAATATGGATTGCCCTGGCGAACTAGGCGGGTGGCGGGAAAAAGAATGAAAAAATTAGAAAAAAGACAAATCATTATTCTGGTCGTTGCCGCATTGTGTGCTCTTTATGCGGCATATGAGTTTCTGATTGCCCGGCCGGCCGCGAAAAAAGCAAAGAAACAAACCGCGCCTGTTGCAGAAACGTCGAGCATCAATACGCTGGCCAGTGATTTAGCAAATTATAAAGTCAGCAGCGTTGATCTTTACATCGAGGAAAAAGCTGAGATGGATTGGGGCAAGAGCCCGTTTTGGGAAAAAACGGCCTACCAGGAATTTGCCGGAAAAGAAACGGCAGGCGCTGAAGTTGCCGCGGCGCAATTTATCTATTCCGGTTATATTGATACCGGACGCAAAAAAATCGCCGTCATCAACGGAGCGGAGTATGCCGCGGGAGAACCGCTTGAAGTGAAAGGTTATATGTTAAAAAGTGTTAAGTATTCAAGTGTTATCATTGTCAATAGTGCTACAGGCGCTGAATTAGATGTGCCCATACAAGAATAAAAATTACAACATGGAGGTTTATTGCCTTGAACTTAAGAGCAAGCCATATAAAAATTGATACAATAGCGCTTAGTTTGATTGTGCTGATATTCTTTATGGGATGTGCGGGAGATCAGCAAAGCACAAAGAAAGATCCTTTTTTCGAAAAATGGAATACACTGGCTGAAAATTCAAAAGGGCATTCTCCCGTAGCTACGTCCAAAAAACTTGACATGTCGAGTTTGCGCAGCCAGAAAGCGCTTAAAGAAGGGGTGACGGATGAACCGGGCAGAAAGCTTCCGAACCGGCCTATTAATCTTACGATGCGCCAGGCGGATCTGAAATCAGTATTACGCGCCATGGCGAAGTCGGTTAATTACAACCTGTTGGTAAAAAATGATTTAAGGGCTGAAGTCAGCGTTGATTTTCGTTCCGTGCCATGGGATCAGGCCTTTACCGGATTGTTGAAGACTCATGGTTTAACTTACACTTGGGAAGGCAATGTCATCCGGATTAGAACCATGGGAGACATTGAGCAGGAACTCAAGCAGAAAGTTCAAATGCGTGATATTTTAGAAGTTGAACCTCTTATGGAACCGGTTGTCATCAAAGTTGATTATGCCGATCCCAAAAAGCTTGTCGATACGCTGAAAGGTTTTCTGACAAAAGACAAAACCGGCGCACGCGGATCAGTGATCTACGATGAACACAGCAACGCCTTGGTCATTTCTGCGAGCGCTCAGGATTTGCAGCGCATGCTTCCGATCATTGAAAAATTGGACAAGCCGACGCCGCAGATCCTGATCAAAGCCAACATCGTGGAAACGACCAAAAGCACCGCCCGCGACCTGGGAACGATGTGGGGTGGAATGTATAAGGGAACCATCGGCGGTAGCAACCATTATATTACACCGGGCGGTACATATGGTTATGGAAATCCCATGACCGGAGCTTATACCGCGGCGCAGTCAAAAGGCATCGGAGGTCAGGGGTTTGCTTCAAATTTTCCCATTCCTGGCTTTGATACAAAGTCAGCCGGCGGAGCCTTAGGTCTTATTTTTGGCACCATCGGCGGCAATCTTCTGGAAGTTCAGCTTCAGGCTCTTCAGGAGGATAATAAACTAAATATCCTTTCCAGTCCCTCCATTACAACACTGGACAATCAAAAGGCCTATACTGAAAATGGTGAAAGAGTTCCTTATACGACCATGGAAAGAGACAGCACCGGCACATCCACCCCGACCACAAAGTTTGAAGACGTTGTCTTACGCTTGGAGATTACGCCACATGTCATTGACGGTAAAAATCTGAAGATGACTATTTCCGTGAAAAAAGATGAGGTGGATACATCACGCACATCCCAGTTGGGAGACCCGTACATTATTAAAAAGAAAACGGAAACGGTTTTGATTGTACGGGACGGCGAAACCATCGTTATTTCCGGACTGACCAAACAGCGCATTCTGGATGGAGATTCCGGATGGCCGTTATTGAAGGATATTCCCGGTTTAGGATATCTGTTTAAAACGGAAAATAAGGGCGAGTCGATGGAGGAAGTGCTGATTTTCATCACGCCTCACATTCTTCAGATCGCCAGCGCGGATAACAAATAATATAATGCTGTGCAATCGGGATCACGATGCAATGAGTAAATTGGAAAGCAAATAAAGGCAATGGCTGAGCAATGGAATATTTCAATCTTCTTGAATTTAACAAAGAGCCGTTTTCCAACTCGCCGGAACCGGAGTTTCTTTTTGTTTCTCCGCAACATAACACCTGTCTGCAAAGGCTCGAACTGGCCATTCGTTTAAGGCGCGGTTTGAATATTGTCATAGGCCCGGTCGGTGCTGGGAAAACCACCCTGTGCCGGAAGCTCATCCAGAATTTATCCATCCCCGGAGCAAATGACGCGCCGGTAGTGGAAACATTTCTTTTATTAGATCCGTCGGTTTCCGGAACATTAGATTTTGTCAGAACGGTTGCCGCTGTTCTGGGAATTTCCGATATTGACGCAGACGATCATGAATGGCGCATTAAAGAGAAAATCAAAACCTTTCTTTTTGAGCAAGGCGTGCAACAGAAAAAAAATATTGTTCTGATTATTGACGAAGGACAAAAGATTCCTGACGACTGCCTGGAAATTCTCAGGGAATTTTTAAATTATGAAACCAACAGCTTTAAACTGCTGCAAATCGCCATTTTCGCCCAGCCGGAATTTCGAAAAAATCTTAACGCCAGGGCGAATCTTCTTGATCGCGTCAATTATTTATACAATCTGAGACCGCTTTCTTTTCTGCAAATGAAGGCGATGATTGAACACCGGATTTCCGTCGCCAGCATCGAACCGGAGCGGCGACCTTTATTCACGTTCGGCGCGATGATGGCCATTTACAACGTGACAGCCGGTTATCCCCGGAAAGTCGTTTCGCTTTGTCATCAGATTTTGCTGCTGATGATTATTCGCCGTCAGAGTAAAGCTGACTGGTTTCTTGTCAGAAGCTGCCAGCGCAAGATGAGCATTTCCGGCGTTAAGCGTATTTCCTGGGCGACCCTCGGCCTTCTTGTTGCGGCGGTTTTCGCCGCATCTTCCGCATATTACTGGAATGGAAAGGTCATGACAGGCAGCCCTGCGCAAAATCAACGTTTGTTGTCTGGAATAGATATTAAAACGGAATCTTCGAATGCTTTACCTTTATATAATACAGGCGCATCTTTACCGGCGGCGAAAGCAGTTGAAGATCATGGTCAAATCCAGGCGGCACAGTTGACGGATGAACAAAATCAGCGGAAAATGCCTGATTATTTCGGTGAAATTGTCATGAAGAAAAAGATGACGATCTGGTGGATGATGGATAATATTTATGGGGAAACCGGCAATGATTTGACTGAAAGAATGATTCAGGTTAATCCCGGGATAAAAAATATTGATAATGTGTTTTACGGAACGGCGGCGAAGGTGCCTTTGATTCCGGAAAAGGCCCGTTTGCTGAAGCAGGATGCAATTATTGTTGCATTGGACAAGAGTAACGATCTGGAAAAAATATATTATTCATATATTGAGAAGAAGGATATGGATGCCATGCCCGCCATGCTGTTTTTGGCATTATGGAACAAACAGGAAGGCAGGCATTTTGCGATTGCCCTTGATAAACCATTCATCAGCAGGGAAGAAGCTGAAAAAGCAATCCGTCGTTTACCATCGGAACTTGCTGGATCTGCGCGTGTATTATCGCGATGGGACGGTGACACGTTTTATTTTAACAGCAGGTTTATACAGTAAGCCAGCCAGGTTCGGCGCGGAGGTTTCATGAAGAGTAAAAAACGTTTAGGTGAAATGCTCATAGAAGAAGGTCTTCTTACGGAAGAACGTTTGAAGCAGGCCTTGAATGAACAGAAAAAAGCCGGTTTAAAGCTTGGGCAATTTCTTACGCATCAGGGTTTTGTCAGCGAACAGCAGATTATTGACGTGTTGAGCCGGCAGCTCAAAATTCATCAATATCATCCGGATCTTTATCCGCTGGAAATGGATCTTAACCGTTTCATTCCTATTGAAATTGCACGGAAATATCAAATAGCGCCGCTCCGGAAAAAAGGGCGGCTTTTAACCATCGCCATGGTTGACCCTCTGGATATCAACGCTTTTGATTATATTGAGGTTTTGACTAATTCGGAAGTAGAGCCGGTGGTCTGTTCAGAGCGGGAGCATAATCAGCTGATTAATTCCGTGTATGGCACGCAATCCGGCTTGGGCAGCGTCATGGAATCCATGGAAGTTAAGTCCGAAGACGATATTCAGCGGGAAGAAGTCAAAGAGGATGAAGTGCGTGTAGCCTCTTTGCATGATATGGCCGGTGAACCGCCGGTTGTGCGTTTGGCCAATTCCATTTTCGCGCAGGCTATCCGCGACGGGGCCAGCGATGTTCATATCAGCCCGCAGCAACATGCCGTGCAGATGAGATTTCGGATTGACGGAAGGCTGATGGAAGTTCCATCTCCGCCAAAATCCATCTTTCTGCCGATTATTGCCAGGATCAAAATCCTGTCGAATATGGATATCACCGTTTCACGTATTCCGCAGGACGGAAGATTTACGCTAAAGCTGGATAATAAAGAAATCAATGTTCGTGTGTCCTCCATACCCACCATTTACGGGGAAAATATGGTTTTGCGATTGCTGGATACCAGCGGCGCTGTTTATTCCCTCAATCAGTTGGGCATGAACGAAAACGACATGGACAAAATCGCCAATTCCAGCCGCAAACCCTATGGTATGATTTTGAGTACGGGACCGACCGGCAGCGGGAAAAGCACCAGCTTATACGCCATCCTGAATGCCATCAATAAGCCGGACATCAACATCATGACGCTGGAAGATCCGGTGGAGTACCGGATTAACAACATTCGCCAGATTCAGCTTAATCGAAAAGCGGGAATGACCTTTGCCAGCGGTTTGCGTTCCATCCTTCGCCAGGATCCGGATGTTATCATGCTGGGTGAAATTCGAGATACGGAAACAGCCTCCATTGCCGTGCAGGCCGCCCAAACCGGCCATCGCGTGTTAAGCACCGTTCATACCAATGATGCGGCGGGAGCGATCGCCCGTTTTATAGACATGGGCATTGAGCCGTTCCTTGTCGCATCCGTCCTGCTGGTATCCTTTGCCCAGCGTCTGGTGCGCAGGGTTTGTCCTTATTGCCAGGAGCAGTATATGCCTGCGGAATCCGCGTATAAGGGGCTGGCAATTACGCCGGAGATGGCCAGAGAAGCCAAATTTATGCGCGGCAAGGGCTGTCAGCAGTGTAAAAACACCGGCTATAAGGGAAGAACAGGCATTTTTGAAGTTTTGGTCAACGATGAAATGGTTCAGGACATGATCCTGAAGAGAAAATCAAGTCAGGAAATCACGCGTGCGGTTGTTGCGGCCGGAAATCTTCGCACGCTTCAGGAAGATGCTGCATTTAAGGTTATGCAGGGAATTACATCAATAGAAGAGGCCATGACTTCCGTCATGACCTGATCAGGGAAAAAGGAACAAGATGGCCACATACGTATACAAGGCAATTGATGCAAGCGGAAAGTCATTGACGGGCACATTGGATGCGCCGTCGCTGCAGGATGCCAATAATATTCTGCTGACGCGCGACCTGATTCCTTCGGAAGTTACGGAAGGGACGGCGGCCCAGCAGGGAGAATCGTTGTGGACCAAAATCAACGCAAAGCTTGATAAGGTCAAAGTCAAGGATTTAATCCTGTTTACCAAACAATTCCGCTCCATGATGAATGCCGGCGTGCCCATTGTCCGGATTATGCAGGTCTTGGAGAGTCAGACGGAAAATAAAGCGATGCGGCATGCTATCAACACCATCCTTGTCTCGATTCGTCAGGGGGCCAGCATGTCGGACGCATTCGAAAAGCAACCGGAAGTATTTTCTCATCTTTACTGCAGTATGCTGAGATCGGGCGAACTCAGTGGAAATGTGCCTGGTGTTCTGGACCGTCTGATATATATCATTGAGCATGAAGCCAAAGTGAAAAGCGATATTAAGGCCGCTTTGCAGTATCCCATGATGGTATTAATTGCCTTGGGTGTTGCATTTGTGGTGCTGGAAATGTTTGTTATTCCAAAGTTTGTGGCTATCTTTGCCAGAACGGGATTAGAGTTGCCTTTACCGACACAGATCGCCACCATGATATATAATATTTTATCCAATTATTGGTACCTTGTGCTGGGGGTTATTTTTGCATTCATATTATTGTTGAGGGCTTATTTTAAAACAGAAAATGGGAAATTGAACAGGGACCGTTTCCTGTTGAGGGTGCCTTTGATAGGTCCATTATTTCAAAAAGCCGCCATGTCCCGTTTCGCAAGTATTTTTGCTATCTTGCAGGGAAGCGGCGTGCCGGTGACGCAGACCTTGATTATCCTTTCTGACACCATCGGCAACGAAGCCATTGCCAGGTCTTTTAATTACGTCCGGGACAAAATCCAGGAAGGATCAGGCATCGCGCTGCCCCTGCGAACAGCACCCTATTTTACGCCAATGGTGGTGGATATGATTGCCATCGGGGAAGAATCCGGAAATATTGATGAAATGCTGACGGAGATTTCCAAACATTATGATGATGAAGTGGAGTATGCCGTCAAAGCACTGTCTGATTCCATAGGTCCCATTCTGGTTGTTGGCCTGGCGGCGGTTGTTGGTTTTTTTGCGCTGGCCATTTTCCTGCCCATGTGGGATATGACCAAAATGGTTAAGT
>CAZBGE010000078.1:0-15144 GCA_964491435.1 uncultured Smithella sp. | reverse complement strand
CCGGCCAGTTCATCCAGGCTTTCGGCGACGATGGTGTTGATCACTAAAGCCGGAGAAGCGATATTTTGCGAGGAACCCACCGCCCGGAACTCGAATTTATTGCCGGTAAAGGCAAAAGGCGATGTCCGGTTGCGGTCGGTGTTATCTTTGCTGACCTGGGGCAAAGAGGAAATGCCCAGATCGATAATCTCTTCTTTGGTTGCTTTGGTGATTGTACCTTTTTCAATATTTTCAAGAATTTGCGTCAATTTTTCTCCCAGAAACACGGAGATGATTGCGGGGGGCGCTTCATTGGCGCCCAGGCGGTGATCATTGCCGTATGACGCGACAGATGCGCGCAAAATATCGGCATGTTTGTAAACCGCGCGGACCGTGGCAATCAAAAAGACCAGAAATTGAATATTGTCCTGCGGTGTGTTGCCGGGATTCAGCAGGTTGTTATCGTTATTGTCGGACAGCGACCAGTTGACGTGTTTGCCCGACCCGTTAATCTTGGCAAAGGGTTTCTCGTGCAAAAGAGCGGCCAGGCGATGTTTTTTGGCTACGTATTTAAGCGTGTCCATGACCAGCTGGTTGTGGTCCACGGCGATGTTGGCCTCTTCATAGACGGGGGCGATTTCATACTGGCTGGGCGCAACCTCGTTATGGCGCGTCTTGGCCGGAACGCCGAGCTTGAAGAGTTCCTCTTCCACATCGTGCATGTAAGAGGAAATTCTCTCCTTGATGCTGCCGAAATACTGATCTTCCAGCTCCTGGCCTTTGGCGGGCGGCGCCCCGACCACGGTTCTGCCGCCCAGAACCAGATCCTGACGTTTGTAATAATAATCCATGTCGATTAGAAAATATTCCTGTTCCGGCCCCAGATTCGAAGAAACCTTTTTCACGTTTTTGGCGCCCAGCAGCTTCAGCATCTTGACGGCGCTGCTGTTCAGAGCGCGGATGGAGCGTAAAAGCGGCGTCTTTTTATCCAGCACCTGTCCGGTATAGGAAATAAAGGCCGTGGGAATGCACAGCGTCGTGGAAATGCCATTGCGCTTGATGAAGGCGGGCGAAGACATGTCCCAGGCTGTATAGCCGCGCGCTTCAAAAGTGGCGCGGATGCCGCCGGAGGGAAAAGATGATGCATCCGGCTCGCCCTGCACCAGTTGCTTTCCGGAAAAACGCTCGATAACGGCGCCGGAGCCCGCCGGATCGGCAAAAGCGTCGTGTTTTTCGGCGGTGACGCCGGTCATCGGCTGAAACCAGTGCGCGAAATGCGTGGCGCCTTTTTCCAGCGCCCATTCCTTCATGGCGTGAGCGACAATGTTGGCCGTTTCCGCATCCAGTTTTTTATCGTCGTTCATCGCTTCCATCAATTTCCGGAAGGTGTCTTTGGGGAGCTTTTCCTTCATCACCTGGGTATTAAAGGTATCTTCGCCGAAATACACGGATACGGGAACGAATTTTTCTTTTTCAATGACATATTGTCTTTCTGCCGCGATAATGGGTTTTGTCTTTTTCATGGTTTGGCCATCCTTATAAAAAAATTGTTTTATTCAAGAGGTTTATTTTCGGCAAGCTCCCAGACGCCCGTCGGGCAGGCACCAACGCAGAAACCGCAGCCGATACAGAGTTCATCTTCAACGGTATATGCAAAACTTCCGTCTGCCATCGTCTTGCGGGAGATGGCTTTCTGCGGACAGATTTCCTCGCACATGCCGCAGTCCCGGCAGGCGCCACAGGACGCGCAGGAGGAGGCGCAATCATGCTCGCTTACGGCTTTGCCGGCTCGCGGATCAAAATATTCCAGTTTGACCCGTTCATAGCTGATCGCGGGCAGACGGTCGTATACTTCCGCCTCTCCTCTCAGCAAAGCATCAATAGCGCGGGCGGCAACGCGGC
This sequence comes from uncultured Smithella sp., assembly GCA_964491435.1. Taxonomy (GTDB): domain Bacteria; phylum Desulfobacterota; class Syntrophia; order Syntrophales; family Smithellaceae; genus UBA8904. The sequence continues at coordinate 13,263 of CAZBGE010000078.1, read as the reverse complement.
CTGCGCCAATCGCCTCGGTCAGCAAACCGGGCTTGACCACGTCGCCGATGGCGTAAACCTGAGGATCGCTCGTGGCGAATGTTTCATTGACCACGACAAACCCCTTTTCCGTGGCGATATCCCCGGGCAAAAAGGACAGGTCCGGAAGATCGCCCACGGCCACAATCACCGTATCTGCTTGCAAAAATTCTCCGCCAGCCAGTTCGACGCCCTCGCTGGTGATCGTTTTTGTGAAACAGGGCCAGAGAAATCGCGCTCCTGCGGCTTCGGCATGTCGGCGCTCAACGCCAAAAGATGCCGGTTCCTGCACGTCAAGCAGCGTTACTTCTTTTGCTCCCAGGCGGAATGCTTCTGTCGCTGCGTCGCAACCCACGTTCCCCGCGCCGATGATGACGACGCGCGCGCCGGCTGTGGCGCCGTCAACTTTGCTTTGCCGCAAAAATTCCAGAGCAGTCCTTGCTTTTTCCCTGCCGGTAATGTTCAAGAGACGCGGCCGGTCCGCCCCCGCTGCAATAACGATGTAATCATACTCGTTTTTGAGCTGTAAAAACCGGTCTTTCGTCAGAGGAGTTCCCAGCAGCACCTTTCCGATGTTTTCGGTCAGGCGCGCGAGTTCATGCCGGACAACATGATCCGGAATGCGGCTTTTGGGAATCGAATCCGTAATTTTACCGCCAAGCCGGTTTTTGCCTTCCAGAATCGTCGTGTCATGACCTTTCAGCCAGAGCTGCCAGGCTACGGAAAGCCCCGCTGCTCCGCCGCCGATGATGGCGACTTTTTTGCCGGTTTGCGGTTGTCGCGGCGGCGCTTGCGCTTGCAGCGAAGCCTTGCCCAGGACGGTAATATCCACCGCATCCAGGCTGACCAGGCGGCGGCTGCAATGCTGCATACAGATGTTCGGGCAAAGATAGCCGCAGACCGTCGCCGGAAGAGGAGTATATTCCAGCGCCAGATTGACGGCTTCATCCGTCTTGCCCTTCCGGATCAGGTCCCACCTTTTTTGAACGGGAATGCCGGTCGGGCAGTGCGCCTGGCAGGGAGGCAGATATTTGCCATTTTCCCAACGGGGAATCAACCTGCGCAAAATGCCGCTGGTGATCAAGCCTATCGGCGATCGGTCCAGATTGGACAAATCACCGATCAAACCGCCTTCGCCCAGTTCTTTTTCCCATATTTCCCGGCGATATTCCGCCAGCGAACGTCGCGCACGGGCGATCTTTTCAGACGGTTTGCGCGCGACAAGCAGATGCCAGTCCGTCCGTTCCGCCAGTTGATCATATAAATACAATTTCCCAGTGGCCTCAAGGAACAATTTCAGGTTTTGCTGAAGCCACCTCCATTCATCATCCGGAAGTCCGGGCAGCAGTTTTGCATCCTGCTCGCTGTAAGCCTGCTCTGGTCCGCGAAAGAAAATTTTTCCACCGACCATGCCGACGCCGGGGCGATAGCCGAGCACGTCCATTTCCGGAGAAGTAGCGCCGCAAATCACTGCAATGCCGCCTGCCATAAATTCCGCAAAAGAATCGCCAACTTTGCCGAATACCCAGAGTTCGGGCGGCTCAAAGCGGGGATTGTGCTTGGTCATGGTCATGCCGCGCGCGCCGATATCTCCGTCAATATAGATTTTGCCCTGCGCCATGGCGTTGGCCACGCCGTTGGCGGCGTTTCCATGAACAATAATTTGCGCTCCGGCGTTGAGCCAGCCGACATCATCGGATGCCGGTCCGAACGCCTCAATTATCGTATTGGGAAAACCCATGGAACCCAGGCGCTGCCCGGATGTTCCCAGGACATTGATGGAAATCCGCTCGTTGTGAGCGCGCCACAGCCGCCCGCCGATGCCATGCTGTCCCAGCGCGGTGACTTCAATGGTGCGATAACCATCCGCCACGGCCTTTTGAATCCGTTCTTCCAGAATGCGCGAATCCACACGGGCCGCGTTTTCCACGCCGTTGATTTTAATAGAGTTTGTGCTGGTCATCTGTCTTACCCGCTTTTTCATTACAGAACATATTTGATATTTAAGCGCTCCGCCGCATCCGCGTCATCGATTCCCAGCGCGTCGGCCATGCCGATGGGTAGAGAAGTCGAACGTCCCAGCGGCGCCACAATTTTCTTTAATTCCGTATCAAACGTCAAAAATACGTCGACGAGCCTTGCGGCGGCTTTTTCCGGATCGAGGCGCCGGTAAAGACGCGGATCCTGAGAGGTGATGCCCTTTGGACAGAAACCGATGTTGCAGATATTGCAGCGATCCGCCTCCGAGCCCAGGCATCCGGCCGCCGCCTGCATGATATATTTGCCGGTCTGGACACCGCTGGCGCCCAGCATAATCAGCGCGGCGGCGTTGGCCGCGAGATTGCCGTTTTTGCCGACGCCGCCTCCGGCGAAGAGGGGAAGCTCGTTTTGCTTGCCCAGTTTTACCAGCGTCAGGTACGCGTCGCGCAGATTGCTGGCGATGGGATGGCCCATATGGTTCATCGAGATGTTGTACGCGGCGCCGGTGCCCCCGTCTTCGCCGTCCATGGCCAGTCCGGCCGCATAAGGATTGCGGGTCAAATTGTTTAAAACTGCTCCGGACGTGCTGGTGGCCGAAATTTTCGGGTATACCGGAACGCGAAACCCCCAGGCCATCGACATGGACTGGATCATCTTGGCCACCGCTTCTTCGATGGAATACTTGGTCTGATGCGTGGGCGGGCTGGGCAGGCTGATGCCCTGCGGCACGCCGCGAATGGCGGCAATCAGCTTGTTGACCTTGTACCACATGAGCAACCCGCCGTCGCCGGGCTTGGCCCCCTGGCCGTACTTGATTTCAATTGCGCAGGGGTCTTCCTTCATGCGCGGCAGATTATGGATAATTTCGTCCCAGCCGAAATAGCCGCTGGCAATCTGCAAAATGACGTATTTCAGAAAACGCGACTGTAAAAGGCGCGGCGGGCAGCCGCCTTCGCCGGTGCAGATCCGGACCGGCATGCCCATTTCTTCGTTCAGGTAGGAAACGCCCATTTGCAGCCCTTCCCACATATTCGGCGACAGGGCGCCAAAGGACATGCCTCCGATGATGAGGGGATAGATCTCGCGCACGGGCGGCATCCAGCCGTTTTCCCGGCTGACTTGCAGCAACTTTTCCGGCGGTAAAATCCTGCCCAGCAGCGTCCGCAGTTCAAACTCGTGGCGTCCGGCGTCCAGAGCCGGGTCGGTCAGCATGGAAATGCGGATAAATTTAATCCGGTCGAGCACGCTTTGCGGATCATTGCGCCGTCCCCCGCGGCGGCGCGCTTCGCCGTTGGCGTTGACATGAAAACGCAGCTTGTCGATTTCATCGTTATGCGCGGGCAGAATCGCGCCGTTGGGGCAAACCAGCGCGCACATGCCGCAGCCGATACAGGCGTGAGCCGGATCGGTGCGCTGGTCAATGCCGTGAAAGACTTCAAAAAGATTGGATGGTTTTTCCGTCAATCCCATCGGCGTGTTTAATGTGCGTTTGCGATGAACTCCCAGCCCGATGGCCTGCACGGGGCATACGGTTGTACAGTGGCCGCAAAGCGTGCATTTGTCCTTGCTCCAGCAAATCCGCCAGGGCAAATCCTTAACGCTTAATTTCGATGGTGCAATGCATCCCATTGGTTCCATTTTTCGATTTCCTGTCTTTCCTGGCGGACCAAAACGGTTTCATATTTCATGGGTTGATAATCCAGATTGATATCGCGTTCGGGAACGGCGGCGTCCAGGCCGCACATTTCCGATGAAAAAGCAAAAATGCCGGGACGGCCCCCCACGACGCCGGGGCGCAGCTTTTTGGAATCCTGAACCATGAACATGGTTTTGTCCGGCAGACAGCCGATCACGCAGTTCGGCCCGTCAATAATCAGGGGGCGGCAGCATTGCTTTAATTTTTTCAGCCAGTCGCCGTCAGCGTGACGGTCCAGCTCTTCGTCTTTCAGCGGCGTGATGATATGTTTGTACATTTCCATCCCCATGCCCAACTGCCTGCTCATGTAATGCAGAATATGCGCGAACACTTCCGAATCGGACTGGTAGCCGGTATAACCGGGGAAATTGCGCGACATGAGAAATTCGCGGATGGGCACAAAAGCTGTATTTTCACCATTGGTCATGGTTGCCATCCCCTGAATGAAAAACGGGTGGCAGGCGTAGATGTCGATGGAATAATTTGTATTCTGTCTTCCCTGGCTTAAAATGGTCCGCGCCGTGAGGTCTTTGCGGTCCAGTCCCAGATAATCGGCGACGGTCAGCGGATCGCCCACTTCCTTGAGCATGATCACATCCGGCCAGAAACTGAAGATCAGCATGGATTTATCTTTTTCACCCATCTGTCTTAATTGCAGCTGCGCCAGCATCAGGCGATGCTGCTTTTCCTCGCCACTCAGTTCTTCCCATTCGGCCGGGTATTCGTAAACCCGGATGACATAGTTGTCTCTTTTGGGTGTGCCAGGGGGCGCTGATTTGGCCGGGCGAAAGGACAGCTTGTATTTAACCATGAAGTCCAAGTCGATCATAAAGCGGTCCAGCGCTTTAATGCCTTCATTGGAAAAAATGCCGGAGAGAATCGGTTCGTTTTTAAATTTTTCGAACTCCCCGCCCAGATCGGTCAGAAACAGACCGACTCCGGAACCGTCGTGGCCTTCTTTCATCACATCCAAAGCGCGGATCGCGACCATCGGTGACAGCGGATCATTTGATGTTACGGCAAATAAGCGGCACATATTGCCCTCCTCAATTTCAGGCTGCCTTGATTAATGCAGACTGCAAGGTGGTTAATTGCCAGAGTCGTGCCAGCGTCTCAGCTATATTATTTCTTTCCGAATTATAAGCAGTTAGGTTTTCTGAGTGAAGGGATGGCCATATTGTCCAGGAATAAAAGTAACGAATTTGTGTGTTTTTCATATGACGTAACAATTTTGTCCGATATTAACGGCTCAAGTTTTGTGAAATATCTTCTGTAATGTTGAATTATGCCCCGGCGCTTTGCTTGACAAGCATGAAAAGATGATTTAGCTTTATCGCGAAACATGCCTAATCCTGATTTTCAGGAACGGAGGAACCAATTTTCTGGGGCGCATCGCTTTTGCGTAGGGTAACCTCTTCGACCCAAGCCCTTCAGCTAACTTCGTCGGCTTCGATGAGGAGAACCAACCGGAGTAGTCCGGGATGATTATTCTCCCTTGAAAAACTTCGGAGGTTTTTTATGCCGTTATCCAGTAGCGAGAACGATGATCTTGCTGAATCCAAAGGCTCATCTCTCCTCGATCGTTTTAACAGGAAAATAATTTTGCTGGCCATGGGAGCGGTTGGCGTGGTCTTTGGCGACATCGGGACAAGCCCTCTTTACGCCATTAAAGAATGCTTTCACGGAAAACACGCCATTGCTCCCAGTGTGACCAATGTTTTTGGCGTCTTATCTTTGATTTTCTGGTCAATGATTATTGTTGTCAGTATCAAGTATGTAACTTTCATCCTTCGAGCCGACAATCGGGGAGAAGGCGGCATCTTTGCCCTGCTCGGTCTTTTACGGACATCTGATAAAAGCGTTTCCCGCCGTATTCGCCCCGTTCTGATGATTGCCGGGATTTTGGGCGCGGGGCTTCTGTATGGAGACGGCGTCATCACACCCGCCATCTCCGTTCTTTCGGCTGTTGAAGGCCTGGAAGTCGCCACCAGGGCCGCTGCGCCTTTTGTTTTACCCTTGACATGCCTTGTTCTCGTTTTACTTTTTTCGTTGCAGCATAAGGGCACAACTCACATTGGGAAATTATTTGCTCCGATCATGGCGCTCTGGTTTGTCTCGATTGGCGTTTTCGGCGTTATTCAGATCATGAGCGAACCGGCGGTTCTTTATGCCGTCAATCCGGTTTATGCCCTGGAGTTTTTCATGAACAACGGCACTCACGGCATTATCGTGCTCGGCTCGGTTGTTCTCTGTATTACCGGTTGCGAAGCTCTCTACGCCGATCTGGGGCATTTTGGCAGAGACGCCATCCGGATGTCCTGGCTTTTCTTTGTTTTACCATCATTATTATTCAACTATTTCGGGCAGGGGGCATTGCTGCTTGCCCATCCGGAAATGAACGTCAACCCTTTCTATAAAATCGTGCCGGAGTTCCTGCTGTATCCGATGATCGGACTTTCCACCGTTGCCACGGTGATCGCTTCCCAGGCGCTGATATCCGGCGCATTTTCACTGACGCAGCAGGCCGTGCAAATGGGTTTTTGTCCCCGGCTCCGGATTGTCCACACATCCAGCGACATGCAGGGGCAGATCTACATTCCTTTCGTCAATTATGCTCTGATGATTGCCTGTATTGCCGTGGTGATCGGATTTAAGGAATCCGGCGGACTGGCCGGCGCCTATGGTATTGCTGTTACAGGAACCATGATCATTACCTCTCTGCTTTATTTTCTTGTTTTGACCCACAACCGGAAGTGGGCTTTATGGAAAGTCATTCCTCTTGTCGGAATCTTTCTGGCGTTTGATTTTGCCTATTTCGCCGGAAATATCTTTAAAATCACCGATGGAGGATGGTTTCCTCTCTTTGTCGCCGCTGTCATCGCAGTGGCGATGACCACGTGGAAAAAGGGACGAAATGAACTCTACCGCAAGTTAATCGGGGCAAGGCTTCCCATGGAAAGTTTTCTTTCTGCATTGCCGGGAAGCAGAATGCCGCGCGTGTCCGGGACAGCCGTCTTTATGACTTTATCTCCCGAGGGTACGCCGCCGGCGTTGCTTCACCATATCAAACACAACCACGTATTGCACGAACAAGTGGTGCTTCTCTCAGTGATATCCAGAGACACTTCAACGGTTCATCTTGACGAAAGAATTAAACTGGAAAATTTGGGTCAGGGGATTTACCGTGTGGAAGCATTCTATGGTTTCATGCAGAAACCCAATGTACCGCAAATTATGAAAATCATTGCCCAGCATGGACTTGTGACCGATCCAATGACCACGACATTTTATCTGGGCCGGGAAACACTCCTAACCGGGGGAAAATCGAAAATGATGCGATGGCGCAAGGCTTTTTTCGCTTTTATGTCCAGAAATGCGGGAAATCCAACCTCTTACTTTGGAATTCCCGCGAACCGGGTTGTTGAACTTGGCACGCAAATAGAGTTATAACTGCCACCGTTTGGTGAGGGCAAAAGGAGGGCGGGCTAATCCCTGGTTTTCTTCTTGAATTTCATGGGATCAATCCCCATTTTGGAAATTTTGTACTGGATGATGCGCTTGGTGGCGCCCAGTATTCTGGCCGCCTTTGTCTGGTTGCCGTTTGCTTCTTCCAGCGCTTCGATAATCAGGGCTCTTTCCTGCGCCTCGACCACAGAGGACAATTTACTGGCGTCTTTGCGGTCCGCGTCCTTTTCTCTGATATGTACGGAAGGCGGCAGATGAAGACAATCCACCGTATCCGTCCTGGTCAAAAGCACCGCCCGCTCCAGGCAGTTTTCCAGTTCGCGCACATTTCCCGGCCATTTGTGGGAAAGAAACGCTTCAATCGCCGCAGTGGAGATTCTTTTCACGTTCTTGCCCATTTCTTTGCTGTATTTAAGCAAAAAATAGTCGGCCAGCAAAATGACATCGCTGCCCCGCTCGCGAAGCGGGGGCAGATAAAGAGGAAAAACATTCAGGCGGTAAAAAAGATCCGCGCGAAAACGGTCCGCCAGAATATCCTGCTCCAGATTGCGGTTGGTGGCGGCGACAATGCGCACATTGACATTGACCACTCTGGATGAGCCCAGCGGCTGAAAGCGTTTTTCCTGCAGCACGCGCAGAAGCTTGACCTGCGCGGCGGCGGAAAGTTCGCCGACTTCATCCAGAAAAATGGTGCCGCCATTGGCTTCTTCAAAACGCCCCCGCCGGTGCGCCAGCGCCCCGGTGAAGGCGCCTTTTTCATGTCCGAAAAGCTCGCTTTCAATCAGCGTGTCGGGAATGGCCGCGCAGTTGACCTGCACCAGCGGCCCGGCCTTGCGTGGAGAATTATTGTGGATGGCGCGCGCAATAAGCTCTTTGCCCGTGCCCGTTTCGCCAGTGATGAGAACCGTCGTATTGGAGTCGGCCACCTGCGCCACCAGGCCGAAGACCTCCTGCATGGCCTTGGAATGCCCGATGATGTCCAGAGAAGGCGAATGTTTTTGGCCGACAATTTTACGCAGGCGGCGGTTTTCTTCTTCCAGCGCCCGGACGTGCACAACTTTGGCCATCAATTCGGCCACCGCCGAAAGCATCGTCAGCTCTTTATCCAGATCTTCCACTTGACGTGCCACTTTATCCGCGGATAAGACGCCGACCACGCGCGCGTCATACATGATGGGTACGCATAAAAAAGAAAGTTCGGTCCGGTTTAAGTGCCGTCGTGCGCCGGTGCGGTCCAGAAAGTGGGTTTCCTGTCCCAGGTTGGCTACGGCCATTGGACGGCCGGTTTCCGCCACTTGGCCGGTAATGCCTTCGCCCGGTTTGTATGTCACTTCCATCCCTTCGATATCCACGTCGTGGGCAACGTCCAGCCAAACCTCCTGTTTGTCCTGGTCTAAAAGAGACACCATCCCGCGCTGCATGCCCAGGCGCGAACTCATTTCCTGAAGAATTTGTTCCAGTTGATCGCGCAAATCCGTCGGCTGAGCCAGAATTTTGGATATGGCATGAAGGGCGGCTAATTCTTCATAACTGTGCACACTCATCATTTCTTTCCCTGAAAAATTATTTTCCTCTTGTCACCGGCCGGAAAAACAGACCTGCAATATTGATACAAATTTGTTCCTCCGGCAACTGATATTTTGCCAATTATGAAACAACACTGCAAAGAAGAGACCATTTATTGGAATTATGCGAAAACTGTCATAGATAAATCGTTTCCTGGCGGTCAAGACGCCGCACCCCGCAGATGAGACTTATGAACAGTCCGATAATAGTAACGATAATTGACAGGATGACAGCATCATCGTCACCCCGGCTTTGGCCGGGGTACGGTGCAACAAGTCCGGATTCCGGCCAAAGCGGGCATGACCCATGTCGATGCTGTTATGAGATCGCTAACTCCCTGGTTCACCCTGGTCCTCACGGAGCGTTAATCTTCAAAAGCGGGTAGATCGCTGATCATAAATTCAACCGTTCCCCCCGTCCAGCTTCTCTGCACATTGCAGAGGCGCTCTTTCTGGCATTGCGGATTCGGTGTAATTTTCGGACAGGGAATTTTGCCTGTTACCGCAAGAATACAATCCGTGCAGCCGGGAGGAAATATTCCGGGTTTATTGTTGTTTCCTTTCAGGCCGGCGCTCGGTCCGATGGTTTGAACTTTATCTCCCCGGTATTGAACTTTCCAGGCATCGCCGGGCAGATTGATGGTCAGGGCATAGTTGACACCGTTCACCAGGCTGATGTCCACCGCTTCCGTATCCGTGTGCGTGGGATTGAGCGTAAATTCACCCTGCGTAAATCCGCTGGGGTCCGGACAGGAAGAATAACCGCCCAGATGAATGGAACCGGTCAGGCATTTCAGGGCATCCTCCCCGGTTTCGGGCCGTTTCACTTCCACTGATTTACCCGCCGGCACAATTCCCGTGCAGTGACCGGCATTAACCCCGCCGCCCAGATGGGTGGGGTTCTTGCACCAGTTTGTATTTTTGGCAATCCAGTCGTAGGAAATCATTTTACCGCTGTCCTGGCAGGCGCCGTCGCCTTTTTTCCCCTCAGCGCCAGTCACAAAAGCAATGTTTACGTCCTTTTTGGTGTTATTGGTAATTTTGATGTTGGTCGGCCCGCCCATCCCCTTTGGCGGTTTTGCGCAGAAATCATGGATGGCGCCCCCCACGGGAGCATTACAGCCCAAACAGTATTTCCACTTGGAGGTGTCGCTTTTCGGAACACAATCAGGTTTCGGGTGCGGGTCCTGCTTGGTTGGCGGTTTGCGATAAGTGCAGCACCACTCATTGGCCGGATTGTTCCAGCAGTCGCCGCACCAGTCCGCCACAGCCGCCGTGCAGTAGGGAGAATTAATCATTTTTTTCTCAAGGTCATCTTGTCCGGCTGCAGCCGTCAAAGCCAGATCCTGACGTGCTTCCGTTTGCGGCATGGAATTTTCCGGAACCAATTTGTAGCCCAGCGCTTCCATGCATTCCGTCATGTGCTGATCAACAATTTTCTGTTTGCCGGCCTTGCCCATATTTCTGCTGTATGCGGCGGCTTTTTCCTCACAGTCAAAAACGTCTTGCTTGAGGGCCAGGCCATCTTTGACGGGGTTATGCCAGACATATTTAGCGCTGCATCCCTGCGTGACGGTAAGAAATGCCAAAAGGACAAAGAGACTCAAACCGCTTAAACATTTTTGTTTTTCCTGTTTCATAATCATCTCCATGTTGTCGGTAAAAAATTTCCGGCGTCAGACAATCGCTTTCTTTTGCTTGTCATTGCCCGGTTTGTATTCAAGACTGCCCATTAATGCTTATGAATTGATAAGTACTTCCTTTTGCCGGGTGAAGTATATTGAGCGGCCTCTTGTGAGTCAAGAAGATTTTCGGCAAAAAGGCCGCATGCCGGGTCAACTTGTCGGCAAAGATGTTGGTGATTGCGGGGACTGTAATGAAAAACAGGGATGTTTTCAAGTAGCGCGAACCTTCAGGTGCGCTAAACCGGCTGGTTTGAAAACCAGTAATACATTGAAAAAACGTTTTCCATCGCGCCCTTCAGATGCGCTGAAAAAGCGGATCTGAAGATCCGCGCTACTTTACAGAGTTGAAGCGGAGCAGCCCAACAGGGCTGCGATCTGGTTCAGAGCCTTGTTGTCAGCTCTTGAGTATTTCAAAGACATCGTTGCCTGACCTATCTTGACAAACATAACGAAAGCCCGATTTCACAAGCACCTTGACCGATGCAATATTGTCAGAAGTTGTACGGGCAATAACCTTGCGCACCCGGAGATCGCTAAACGCATTCGAAACAAGCGCGCTTGCCATTTCAGTCGCGTACCCATGCCGTCGCGCCGAAGGCATTATGGAAAAGCCAATCTCTGCCTCGCCTGCTTCATTCGGGGGACCGAAATATCCGCCGGCTCCCACCAATATTGATGGCTGATTCTCTTCCCGCCGCACCGCATACCAAACATACCAACCAACAACCGGCGTGCCGCCTTCCCTGATGCGGGAGACGAAGAACTCCTGTGCGTCCCGGTCATATTCCCCCGGCGGCCATCCTGATTCAACCCGCGTTTCCAACAACCTTGCCAGATGTTCAGGGGATTCCATTTCGGCGGAAATATGATCAAGTGTCGCCGCAGTTAACTCAAGCCGGTTTGTTCTCAATCTGCCGCTTTTCGGCTCTGTCACTTTGCATTGTCCTTTTGTCTGTCTGATAACGGCCTCATTTTCTCAGGTTTATTTAAGCTCCTCCCTGGCCCCTCTTAATTTTTTCCAAAATGGCTTAAAAAGAAAGCTATTTTCGTCAAGCCCGCACAGTTGCTCAAACATTGGCTTTGTGACCGTCAAGGCCAGTATATTAGGCGGCAAATATTGTCTCATGGCCATATCGGTTGCTCCGATGATGGCTTTCGGACTTTCAAAATTATCGAATAATGCCGCCAGTTGTGAACAGCCGGAACCGAATTTGGCAATGACCTGGCGATGATCAATGCCAGCATTGTGATATTCCGCGCCGGTCATCAGGAGGCTAAGCTGATCCGGATTAACAAAAAAAGTAACCGTCCTGAGATATTCATATTGGTCTTTTTTCAATGGCCCGATCACGATGAATGGATGGATTTGTTGATAGGTTTTTTGATTATCCAGCCATTTGTTCATAATATCCATGGATGATTTAAGACCTTCTTTCTTGGTAAGAAAGTTAACAAATTTATCCCTGGGCATTGATGCAACTTCACAAAGCCAGTATCCGGCTCCAGGGCATTTGAATTGTTCTTTAGAAACAAGAACGCTCTTCCCTTCATGCCAATTAGTGTAAGCAGAAAAAAGGCAATGCTTGGGTTCGATAAACGGTTCAAAAGGTTTTTTGTCCGGCACATCATAAAAACCGATAAGCGGCGTGGTGATGCCGGAAATCTGTAACAGCTTGTCTGCATCTGGCTGCATTTGTTTTCTCCTTTTTTGGAACAGGACGAAGGGGGCTGCACGTGAGAGCGGGTTTGTTGGATGTCTCCATGTATTATCCGCCTATGTTTTCATAGGATTTGATGATGAAGGCTTTTGATTCTTCCAGCTCTTTCTCATTTGTGATGGTTAATTCAAAATTGCCAGTCCCATAGTGGCCGATCCCGGAAACATCTCTTCCATTTGCCGGGATAGTGATTGTTTTGGGATCAATTTTTAAAAATAGGATCATTTTATTCTTGCGAAACTCAGCACAAAGAAAATTCTGAGAAACTTTGTAGGCTATATAAAATTTTTTAGGGATTTCCTCTATGGACTGGTCTATGCCCATAATAAAATCTCGAAGATCTGTAAAAAGTGAAGACATTTTTTTGTCAAGAGAACCCGTGTGTTCATCCATTGAATACGTATTGTTTGCTCTGGCTTGAGCTGCCTTTTTCCCAGCTTCAACCATTATCGGGTTTTTCCCCTGTTCCATGGCAGCCGTGTTTGTTAAAACAGATGATCTCTTGAATATTTCTTCGAGATAGAATGTGCCGTTTTCATACAATTTGTATTGCCAGAGTTCGATGTTAGCGCCCATCATGTGGACTGCGTGGAGATCGAATTTTTTATACCCAGGAGCAATACAGATAACTCTTACATCTGCCCAATCAACCTCTTCATTTTTTCCAAGAGCTTTATTCACAGCTATTTGAAAATCACCTTTATGGTCTTTAATCCATGATAAATAGTATAGACTCTGGTTCACTAGTTCTGACGATTCGACTTTTTTGTATTCAAGAATAACTGGATTATTGTCCTCTGAGAGTCCCAAAGTATCTATTCTTCCGGCATGCTCATTGCCTGTAGAAAACTCCGAAGCAATGAACCTGCAATTAAAAACTGTTTCGAGGTTTTGCTCAATCAGATTCTGTATGTCTTTTTCCAGATTAAAATTTGCTGGTTTCTGTAACATTAGTTTTTGGTTATCAATTTCAAAAAGAGGCACTATTTTCTCCCGGTTCCCATTTTTTAAATTCAACGACCCGGCTCACCCGGAGCAGCCCAGCGGGCTGCGATCAGCTCTGGCGGATTGTTCGCTTCAACGATAAACATCTTTGCGATGCCCAACTTTTACCACCCATACTGTAAGCTCTTGAT
>CAZBGE010000077.1:0-15422 GCA_964491435.1 uncultured Smithella sp. | reverse complement strand
GGAAATGACTCAACGTGGAGATGTGGCCCAGGACGTCTTCAAATAGTTGCGGTTCGATGTCCTGGCGACTGAGAGGTTTTGCGCAATCTTTCCGTATGACGGCGCCCTCATCGAATATGCAATCAATCCCTTTTCTTAAATGTTGTTTTAAATCAACGCTCGTATCCGGCAGGTCCAATTCATCGCTTGGCGAAATCGCCATCTGGCTTTGATTAAATTCCGGAGCCGGATTCGGAAAATGATCTTTTTCATGGAGGACAACAGTTTCCGGGGGGGCTGATTTGCGTTCATTTTTACGCACAGGCGCATCATGCCCGTTTTTTACCAAAATAAAAATAAATGTGAGCAAGACGACAATAATGACCAATGCCATGAAAAAGGTGAACATTCAGCTTTTTCCTCTGCTGCTGCAATTTATTTGCCGCCTGACTTTTTGGAAAATGGTAAATGATTTTTTAAAAGATCGGCGAACTTTTCCGGCTCAATTGGTTTGCTGAAGTGAAAACCCTGCACCTCGTCGCACGATTGTTCTTGCAGAAAGTTCATTTGTTCCTGGTTTTCCACGCCTTCGGCGATGATGGTCAAGCTTAGGGTTTTGCCCATGGAAATTATTGCTCTGGTAATTGCCTTGTCCTCGGAATTTTGCACGATGTCACGGACAAAGGAACGGTCAATTTTCAGGGTATCGACCGGGAAATTTTTGAGATGAGCAAGAGAAGAATAGCCTGTGCCGAAGTCGTCGATAGCCAGTCGCACGCCCAGTTTTTTGATTCTGGTCAGCACGGCGAGCATCCGGACCGGGTTATGCATCACCATGCTTTCGGTGATTTCAAGCTCCAGAAGATTAGGATCCATGGCCGAATCCGTCAACGCCTTTTCAATATCCTCGATCAGATGATCATCCGTGAGCTGGCGCATCGATAAATTTACCGCAACGCAGAGTTTGGGAAGCCCCTGGCGCTGCCAGGCGACATTTTGCGCGCAGGCGGTTTGTAAAACCCACCGGCCGATGGGAACAATCATGCCAATTTCTTCAGCGACGGGAATAAATTGCGTGGGCGTTACGGGACCAAGCTCCGGATTGTTCCATCGCAGTAATGCTTCCACGCCCGTGATCTCGCCTGTGGAGACATCCAGTTTCGCCTGGTATTGCAGGGACAACTCATTTCTTTCCAGTGCTGAACGCAGTTTTGTTTCGAGGGATAGCCGCTCGATAGATTGGGACTTGATGTTTTTCGAGAAGAACTGATAGTTGTTTTTGCCTTCCTCTTTGGCAAAATACATAGCGTTATCGGCGTTTTTCATCAAGGATTGTTCATCTTCGCCGTCCTTGGGATATAAACTGATGCCAATGCTGGCCGTGACACGGCATTCTTCTCCCATAATCAACAATGGCTTGATGGTGGCGGAAAGAATTTTCTGTGCTACGGTGGTGACATAATTGAGATCGTTTATTTCTTCTATCAATACGACAAATTCATCTCCGCCAAGACGGGCGACGGTATCGACCGCTCGCAGGGATTGTTTGAATCTGGTGGAAATTTCTTTCAGGAGTTGATCTCCGGCGTCATGACCCAAGGTGTCATTGATCATCTTGAAGCGGTCCAGGTCGATAAAGAATAAGGCGAAAACCCTTTGATACCGTCGCGCGGATTGCAGGGCATGATTGAGCAACTGACTGAATAGAATGCGGTTGGGCAGACCCGTAAGACCGTCATGGGTGGCAAGGTATTGAATCCGCTCTTCGGCGCGTTTACGTTCGGTAATGTCGTGTCCCACGCCGCGAAACTCGTAAATCCTGCCTTCCTGGTTTCGCTTGGGGAAGATGGCGAGCTCGGCGAAGATGGCGCCGCCGTCCGGTTTGATAACCTCCAGAGGGAAATTTTTGATCGCTTTGCCCGTTTGATAGACTTCATGGAATTTTTCGTAGATGGCGTCTGATTCTTTCCGGTTGAAGAGCTCGCGAAAATTCAAGCCGATCAATGTTTGGGGAAAATATTCCAAAGCGTGCAGAGCGGCGTCGTTGACAAAGAGGATTTTGCCGGACAGGTCGGCTTCAAAATACCATTCATTCATCTCTTCCATGACGGTCCGGTATCTTTCCTCGGATTGACTCAGTATTTCTTCCATGATCTTCCGTTCGGTGACATTCCGTCCAATGCCCCGAAAACCGATGATGCTTCCGTCCTGATGATGGATGGGAAAGCCGGCGATTTCAGCAAATCCGTATTGCCCGTTCTTGCGATACGCCTTGTAGGAGATGTCCCGTTCGGGGTTGCCGGTTTTGAAGATATTGCCGAAGGCCTGGTAAAGGATTTGAGTGTCTTCCTTATTCACTTGGTCCCGGAAGGTTTTTCCAATCAGTTCTTCTTTGGAATACCCCAAAAGCCGGGAAATGGCGTCATTAACGAAGGTGTAATTGCCGGAGAGATCAACTTCAAAATAGGCGTCGTCCATTTCTTCCAGGATTGTCCGGTATCTCTCTTCGCTTTGACGCAGGGTTTCCTCCGCCTGCTTCCGTCCGGTGATATCCATAAAGCTGCCCAGCGCCGCCTGCTTTTCCTGATAAACAACGGATGTGACCATTTCTAAAACCCACATGACGTCATGGTTTTTCTTGATGAATCTGTATTCATAGGGTTCGGAGCGTTCCCGTTTTAAGGCCTTAATGGCATTGTTTCTGGTCGCATTTCGATCTTCAGGATGGATGTAATCCAGGGAATTCCGGTTGAGAAGCTCTTGGCCCGAATAACCGGACAGCTGTTGATACAGGGAACTGACATAGACAAATTTGCCCTGTTGGACGATATATATTCCTACGCCGACACTGGATAGAATGTCTTCGGGAAAATGGGCGAAATCATAGTTCTGGGCGTACTTGTTTTTTTTGTGTTGGATTGCTGTCCTGGGCTTAACCGCCATTGTGCTCAAACCTCCTCCTTCTAAAAATAACGCCGTGCTCACAATAAAGTCAAGAAAATATTATATTGATTGCCGTCGGAGAGCGCCGCGGGGCGTTGCGGCGGCTTATGAGCATCCACGACGCCCTGATGAATATCCTGTTGACACAGGAAGCGGACCAGCTTACGATTAATAAAAAAGGAGTATTGATATGTGTAAATATAAAATGTTTTCAATCGGCATGTTGTCTGTCCTTTTCATTTGTTTTATTGCGGGCTGTACAGGAATGCTTTTCAAAGACATGGGGCGGTTTGAACCGAGCATGACGGCGACCGGCAATTTTGAAAAATTTGTTATCCATGACGATTACAATTATTTTATCAGCGGATCGGATGTTTATCCCGTCATGATCTTCGGATTGAAAAAAGATTGCCGCATGGATGGCGATGATGATCTATGGAAGAAAATTGATGCGAAGCGGGAAACACTCTCGGAACTCGTTTCCAATATGCAAAGGAGACTGACGGAGTGCTGCTGGCAGAGTCCTCATGGTTTTGATATATTAGACAACCGAGGTTTGAAAATTGGAGAAGGGTACGCTATGCTTGGGCTCATCGCCGGCATTAAAATAAAAGAAGATGGAAAAGTAGTGATATATCCGCCCGTAGATACCGACGATGTAAAAAGATACCAGGACAGATTGAACGGCAGGGCCAGGTAATGCCTTGAACCTGGAAAATCAGCAGTTTTCATGCAAGAAGGGTTTTTGTTTTAATGACGGAAACCTGAGGCGTTTGTTCATTGGAAAAGCCCAGGATGTGCTGGAGAATATCGATGGGGCGGGCGGATCCCGTTTGAGCGTGTCGCAGGGTTATGGCAACTTTATTTTGTTTGGCGTTAAAAGTCATGGTATCGACAAAGGGACGGATGTCTCTCGTGATGGTTTTCCCCTTGGATTGCCTGGAAATCGGGAATGATTCAGCCGCCAGAAACTCTTCAATGCGGAAGGCGATGTTTCTCAACTTCTGCTTATCCATATCCGCGGGCAGGATCAGGTCATAAGTAAAGCCGTAAAGCGACTGGGCCAAATCCTTTGCGATGTATGAAAGCAATTCTATATTGATGATTTCCATGCCTTCGGGCAGAGCGGCGTTGATTTCGTTTTTCAGAGCGGAGAGGTCTGCGGGATATTCTAAAGCGGTGACATCCATGTATTCCTGAAGGCTGGCCATGCCCACCGAAGTGGCGGTGGCAAAGGATATTTTGGGGTGCGGATGAAATCCTGCCGAGTAGAGAATAACAAGAGAACTGCGGCGCAGGGCGCGGGTCAGCGCCATGGCCAGTTCCAAATGCGATAGAAACCTTGTGCGGCCGGTTTTGGTGAAGCTGAAACGATATACTTTTTCAATGGATAAGGCGAAACTGCTTTTACTTTCTTCTGCTTTTGCCAAGGGGGCTTGGCTGGAAAAAACATTGTTGATGTCGTAATTGCAGGCGCCGCAATTCTGGCAGGCTTCGTACCGGCAATCCGGTGTGGCTGATTGCAGAACGGCTTTGTGTCGTTCCTGCAGCAAGAAATCCCGGCTTACGCCACAGTCAATGTTGTTCCAGGGCAGAAAAGCCGCGATCGAGCGTTCGTGCAAATAATGGTCAATATTGAGGCCCGCTTCCCGGATGGCTTCCTGCCAAAGATCAAAACGCAGAACTTCGCTCCACCCGTCAAAACGGCAGCCTTTGCGCCAGGCGCGGATGAGCAAGTCTCCCATGTGTTCATCGCCTCTGGAAAACAAGCCTTCCAAAAGGCTCATCCGCGCATCGTGCCATTTAACGCTGATATTGCGGTTGCTCATTCTTTGACGGATAAAATTCTGCCGGGCGTGTGTTTCGTCAAGTGAAAGCTGCTTTTCCCACTGGAAGGGTGTGTGTGGTTTGGGCACAAAGGTGGAAAGGCTGATGGTGACCTGCCCACGGTGACGGGCTGCGCGCATCGCCTGGTAACCCAGATCAATGATGCCCTGCAGATCGCTTTCTTCTTCGTGCGGCAGGCCAATCATAAAATAAAGTTTAACGGATTTCCATCCGGCGGCAAAGATTTTATCGACCGACGCCAGTAAATCGTCGGCGGTGTTGCCTTTGTTAATTACCTGGCGCATTTTATCCGTTCCCGCTTCTGGCGCCAGCGTGAAACTGGTTTTACGCGTGCGTCGAATTTCTTCGATCATGGTTTGGCTGAGCGATTCAACGCGCAGAGACGGCAAGGCCAGCGCGACTTTTCCGGGGCAGTGTTTTTGCATCAGGTTTTGGATCAGCGGTTCAATGTGGCTGTATTCTCCGGAACTGAGAGATAAAAGTGATATTTCATCATGTCCCGTCGCCTTGATGGCTTTGTCGGCCATGTCCGAAATCAGCGACGCGTTTCTCTCACGGTAAGGGCGCCAGAGCATGCCTGCCTGGCAAAAACGGCAGCCGCGGGTGCAGCCGCGGGCGATTTCCAGAACGATGCGGTCATGGACGGTTTGCATCAGCGGTACGACTGGCGCGACAGGATGAGGCCAGTCGTTGAGGTTAATGACTCTTCTTTTTTTGATCATGGTATCTTTACCATGAATGGCGGGCGCGTAAATGCCGTCAAGGCTTGCGAGCGAAGCCAATATTTCGTTTCTGGAAAAATTTTGCTTCTTGCCGCTTGCGACGGCGGCGGCAAGCTCCGTGATCGCTTCTTCGCCTTCTCCAATCACGAAGGCGTCGATGAAAGCCGCAAGCGGCGCGGGGTTAAAGCAGCAGGGGCCGCCAGCGACGATCAGAGGGTGATGGTTCAGACGATCAACGGCTCGAAGAGGTATGCCCCCCAGAGCCAGCATGTTGAGCATATTGGTATAGGACAATTCATATTGCAGTGAAAAACCGATCAGGTCGAAGTCGGCCATTGCTCTTTTGGATTCCAGCGATGTCAGGGGGAGACGGTGCAGACGCAGCTGATGTTCCCGGTCCGGCCAGGGGGCAAAACAGCGTTCGGCCGCCGCATGGGGAAGCGCGTTTAAAACCGCATAGAGGATCTGCAAGCCCAGATGGGACATCCCTACCTCATAAGTGTCGGGAAAAGCCAGTAAAAAGCGCACATCGGGGTGATGTTTGCGGATGGCGTTCACTTCCGCGCCGAGATAGCGGCTGGGTTTGTCGGTAATGGACAACAGGTCGTCCTGGGCGTCTGGGGTCATGGAGGACATTCCGTTTCAGGTTTGGTTCGCCCGGTTATTCCGCTTCTTCCGGAGTGGGGGGCGTCGCGCGATACTTGAAAGGATTTTTCTGAATATCCCTCAGCACGGACAGCGCCATTTTTTGTGCGAAATTTGGAGAAGATAGATAACTCAGGGAGTTGGCTTTAAAGGTTTCCATCAGTTCGGCGCGTACGGATGATGCATCGGAATCAGCAACGAAAGACCTTTCCATCTTACGCTCGTAAGTCAGTTCGTCGCCGAAAATGTTTGTCAGTTGAAGGTAATCGCCGGATGAGGTGAAAAACGATTTGAGGACTTTTACTTTGATCTGAAAGGATATCTCGACTTTCACGGTGTCTGCGGCGATGCGCCTGGTAAAATCAGTGACGGTCAGGGTGAGACCGTTGGGCAGGTTGATTGTTTCTATGCATTCCATCGATTTATGTTTCCTGATACTTTATTTGCATGGTGTTTAGCATTTTTATTCTTGACCTGCAATCTTATTCCTTCTATAAGCGGCCCGGTAGTTTCTGTGGCGGTTGGAGGGTGAATGTTATGGAAAAATCCAATGCAATTTTACTGTTGTCTTGTCCTGATCGGAAGGGATTAGTCGCGAGGCTTTCCAATTTCATTTTTCAGCACAACGGTAATATTGTCGATGCCGCTCAGTACACATCGACACGGGAAAAATTATTTTTTATGCGCATTGAATGGGAACTGGATGGTTTTGCGCTCAATCGTGAGGAAATTCCCGTTTTATTTGCTCCCCTGGCCCGCCAATACGGCATGAAATGGACCTTGCACTTTACCGATGATTGTTCCAGGGCGGTAATTTTTGCATCCAGGCATCTGCATTGTCTGCATGACTTGATCTTGCGACTGCATATGGGAGAGTTGGACGTCAGTGTGGAGGCTGTGATCAGCAACCACCCGGAGGCGAGGGAACTGGTTGAACAGTTTGGAATTAAATTCTTTCATTTTCCCATCACGCCGGATAATAAGCGCGGACAGGAAAACAGGCAACTTGCGCTCTTGCGGGAACTGAAAACAGATCTGGTGGTGATGGCAAGGTATATGCAAATTCTGACTGGCGAGTTTATCGGACAATATGTCAACAGGATTATCAATATCCATCATTCATTTTTGCCTGCTTTTTCCGGAAGCAATCCTTATCAACAGGCTTTTGATCGCGGCGTAAAGATCATTGGCGCAACGGCTCATTATGCTACCGAACAGCTGGATGATGGTCCCATTATTGCTCAGGATGTCGTTAAAATCAGCCACCGCGACGCCATTGACGATATTCAGACCAAAAGCCAGGATTTGGAGAGAATTGTGCTGGCGCGCGCGTTGCGCCTGCATCTGGACCATAAAATCATTGTACACGGCGCCAAAACAGTCGTGTTTGACTAGGAGACTGCGCACGCAATGCCTGTATTCAAGACGCCGGCGTTTATGAAAGGTTTCTATGTCGGGAGTACCCTATGAAAGTTCTATGTCAGCCGGACGCCGGCAAGTCCTGCGGCGCTTGTTGCGGTCTTTATAATTACGTGGACAGTTCGCGCGAGGCGCTTGCCCGGCGTCTTTCCGCGCGCACGAAACGCTTTCGCGAAATGGTCAGAGGACCGGAGGACATAAAGCGCTATGCGGAAGCCACCTTCGCCGCCGAGGATTTCCGGAAAAGATACGAGGTGATCTACTGTTGCGAATATCTCGGTTTTCTGGATGAAGCTGAAAGAAAAGTCGGATGCCTGGTGCATCCCATGCAGAACAACGGCGTCGATATGCGGACGGGATCATTTTACGGCCAGGAAGTCTGCGCCGGGCATATTTGTCCCAGTCATCACTTTATTCCCTATGCCCAGCAGCTCATTTTGCTGAAAATTATCGATGACTGGTATCTTTACGGCCTTTGTCTGACGGATATTGATCTGGTCGTCACGTATTTTCGTCTGCTTGCCGACCGGCTTGGACAAGAGATCAAGCCGGAGGCGTTTGATCATGATGTTCTGAAGAAGGTTGCGCTGGAATATTTTCACTGGAAGACGACATGGCCTTTCCGGTCATCGGAGGCCAACCGGCTGGGCAAATATTATTTTGACGGCTCACAGTATATGATTAGTCATATTCCTTATGAAAAATTTGGCGCAGATGTTTCACCGCTCAATGCCATCTTGCTTAGTCTCTCATCGGAATTCCATAGCGCTGATGAACTCAGGTCGGCGGAAGATATGATTTGGAAAAACATGGGGACATTTGTATCGCTGTATCGCGACATTCTTTGATTTTTATTGACAGGTGGAGAGGAACTTGAGTATTATCAAGCCTTCGCGATCATCAAAAGACAAGGAGAGTAGCGGCATGTCCAATTTATCGAAGGAAATTCTCATTCACCGGTCTGATATATCGCGGCGCGTGAAGGAATTAGCCTGCATCATTTCCCGTGACTACGACGGGGAGGACATTCTGGTTATCGGCGTTCTCAAGGGCGCGTTTATCTTTATGGCGGATTTAGTGCGGGAACTGTCAATTTCCTGCCGGACGGATTTTATTCGGGCGGCAAGTTATGGCGCCGGAGCGGAAAGTTCAGGCCATATAAAAATTACCAAAGATGTTGAACTGCCCGTGGACGGGCGGAATGTTCTTGTCATTGAGGATATTGTTGATACCGGTCTGACGTTGGAGTATATCGTGGATGCTTTGAAGGCCAGGAACCCGAAATCCATTAAAGTCTGCGCCTTTCTGGATAAGCGCAAAAGAAGAAAAACGCCGTTCGACGCGGATTATGTCGGTTTTACGATGGATGACGGTTTTGTTGTTGGCTATGGTCTGGATTTCAACGAACAATATCGTTTTCTTCCGGATGTGTATGTGGTCCAAACCGGCGTGGAACAGGAAAAAGAGGGATAACGATGATCATACAATGTAAACAGTGCCGTACAAAGTTCCGGTTTGATGATGCGCAAATCGTTGATGATGGCATATGGATGCGCTGTAGCCGCTGCCAGCATGTATTTTTCCAGGATAATCCGATGAAAATGAGCAGGACGGGAACGTCTCCCGTGCCTCCGGTTTCTTCGGCGGAGGACGTCTCCGGTAGCGCCGCCAAACGTTTATCCTTTGAACCGGCGGTTGCCGTTGTCAGCAGAAATGATCCGGGCGAAGATGCCGGCGTTGTTTCTTCGCAAATAACGGTGAGGGGAAAAAACACGAGCGATGGATTAAAAATAAAATCCCAGCCGGCGGATAAGGAAGATGCCATTTTTGCGGATATCGATTTCTCGCCGGGGGCGGAGAACCTTGATGAACCAGATGAGTCCAGTGGTGTTTTCGAGGAAGAAAAACCCGCTCCGGTTCGTAAAAAAAACAGAATATGGATGGTTGCGCTTTGGTCGCTACTGGTCATTGTCGTAATACCGTCCATTGTTTTGTATTTTGCCGTTCCGCAATGGGGTGAAATCTACATGAATCTGGGTAAATCCGGTGTGAATGCCGTCTTCAAAGTCATAGGAGTGTCGCCTCTGGCGGAAAGCCGGCCTGTGACGGCGCAGGTCAAGCTTCAGGACATACGTCAGAGGTTCCTTGATAATTATATCCTGGGTCATATCCGCATAGTGGAAGGATTTGCAGTCAATCATGCGAATTATCCCATCGCCCGCGTGTTGCTGAAAGGGACAATTCTGGACGCTTATGCGGTTATTAAGGGTGAGCGGGTGATTTATGCGGGAAATGTGCTGACCGATGAGGAACTGGCCAATATGTCCGAAGAAGAAATTGCGCAAAGGCTGGCCTTGCCGTCCGGCCGTGATAATTTGAATGAACGGATTATCCCTAACGGGCGGATTCCATTTATGATTGTTTTTACCAACGAGCCGCCGGGCGCCATAAAGACAATGGTCAAGGTTGTCGGCGCGGAACGTCTGCTTTAGAACGCAGTTCTTGGCTCATGGCTTTGCAGCTTGTGAAGCGCATGGGGTTACCCAACCGTTTCTGTATGGGGTTCTGATTTTAAACAGGAAATAGTAAAGGTAAGGTCATTTGAGATACGAAGGAAATATTTTCCGTCCTTTCAGTGAGGCCAACAGCTATCTGCTTCAATGCACCATCGGCTGTTCGCACAATCAATGTACGTTTTGCGGCATGTATAAAAGCGTGAAGTATCGCGTGCGTGAGACTGCCGAAATTATGGAAGACATCCGCATGGCCAAAGATTATTACGGCGACCTGGAAAAAGTATTCCTGTGCGATGGAGACGCGATTGCCATTGAGACCGGCGTGTTGCTCAAGATCATCAACACGCTTTATGCAACCTTTCCTTCCCTGCGCCATGTCGGCAGTTATGTGGGGCCGCAAAGCACCCTGATGAAAACGCTGGAAGAACTGCGTGCGCTCCGCAAAGCGGGGCTGACAAAAGCCTATATCGGCGTGGAAACCGGCGACGGCGAGTTGCTGAAGAAAGTCAAAAAGGGCGTCGGGTATGACGAGATGCTTGAGGCAGGCCGGAGGCTTGTGGAAGCAGACATCAACTTGTCCGTCATGGTTCTGCTGGGGCTGGCCGGTCCCGGCGAGGCCTCCGTTCGCCATGCGCTGGCCACGGCCAGAATCTGCAACGAAATGAAACCCAGGTATCTGGCCGCACTGACAGTCACGCCTGTACCGGGAACGGTTCTGTTCAAACAGGTCCAGAAAGGTGAGTTCCGGTTGCTGGACCCCTTTGAAACCCTGTCTGAAATGAAACAGATTTTTGAAAACATCACGATGGACAATCTGAAATTCGTCGGGACGCACGCTTCCAATTACCTGCCGATTACCGGCACGCTGCAAAAAGACAAACAAAAAATGATCAATCTGGTGGATCAGGCGTTGAACAGCCGGGATGAAAGAATGCTTCGACCTGACTATCAGCGCGGCCTTTAATTTTCAACCAGTGATTTGAAATAAGATATGTAATTCTGGATCAGGTGATCCCATGCGAAATGCTTTTGCACGTAACGGCGGCCATGGGCGCCCATCTTTTGACATATCTCTTCGTGGCTTGTCAGGTAGCGCAGGCTTTCTTCAAACTCTGAATAGTTTGCAAAGAACAGTCCGCCGCCGGCTTCTTCGGCAAAGCTTTTGGTAACGGCGCAATCGGCGTTGACCAAGACGGGCCGTCCGCACAACCAGCTTTCCATGACCACCAGCGAGAAGCTTTCATTCTGCGACGGCTGGCACAGGCAGACCGCGCCCGCGTACGCATCGTATTTATCCTGCGTAGGCACGAACCCCAGGTCCAGAATATCATCTTTGTGAGCGGCGGTTGAGCGGAGCGACCCGCCTCCAATCAGGATCAGCTTCAGGCTATTCGGATTGCGCTTTTTGTAACGGCAAAAGTGTGAGAGCAGCGTATCGACATTCTTGCCTTGATCTTTTCTTCCTGCATACAAAATATAAGGGAAATCAATATGATACTTGTCACGGAAATCCTTTGCGCGCCCTTCCCGGGACGTATGAACGCCTTCACCCAGCAACGCTTCGCGGACCCGCGACAGATCATAGACCCGCCGGGCCAATTCCCGCTCCGGTTTGGAATGGAAAATCATGCCCCTGAGCCGGCAGAAGCGTTCCTTCATGGCTTTCATGTAAATATAGGCTTCATCGTGCAGGCAGGGAATTAAGACGGCTTTGTCATAGCAGGCTTCGACGCCGTGAAGCGTTGTGCCGAACATATACGGGATGAAGACAAACAAGGCGTAATCCTCATAATGATCGTGAATATAACCGCACAGGTCCGGGCTGTTGATCATCTCGTCAACAAAAATCTGTTCTTCGCTGTGGGAGGGCAGGACGTAAGCCATCAACTTGGCGTTGATTCGATCAAATGCGGCTGTGTTTCGCGGCCGCACCCGAAAACGCCGCACCGGCACGCCATTAACTTCGCACCCGCCCGCCGGGTGGAAATCCACGCTCCAGTCGCTTGAAAAATCCCTGACGCATGTTGTCAGCACTTCCACCCCCATGCCGGCCGCTTGCAGATGTTCCGCCAATCCGCGCAATTCCATTTCCGCGCCGCCCGGGATGTCTTTGCCGTACCAGGGAGTCACGAACGCGATGGTCTTCATCTTTAAACAATCTTCAAGGAAAGCTCCATCAATTGTTCGATGCTGACTTTTGACGGGGCGTCCGACATCAGACAGGATGCTTTTTGTGTTTTGGGGAAAGCAATCACATCACGAATCGATTCCGCCCTGGTCATAATCATGGTGAGACGATCCAGACCGAAAGCCAATCCTCCGTGAGGGGGCGCGCCGTATTCCAGCGCGTCGAGCAGAAAGCCGAATTTCAATCTGGCTTCTTCGTCGCTTAATCCCAAAGCACTGAATACCTGCGCCTGGACGTCTTTACGATGGATACGGATGCTGCCGCCGCCGATTTCTGATCCGTTCAGCACCAAGTCATAAGCTCTGGCCCTGACTCTCCCCGGATCAGTGAACATCAGGGGAATATCTTCCAAAAATGGCGAGGTGAAGGGATGATGCGTGGAAACAAATCTTTTTTCCGTCTCTGAGTATTCCATCAGCGGAAATTCTGTGATCCAGGTGAAAGCCAAGGCATCCGGATCAATCAGATTTAGTTTCTTTCCAAGGTGCAGACGTAAATTACCAAGTGCGTCATGAACAACTTTCGGGCTGTCTGCGATAAAGAAAATGATGTCGCCTGCCCTGGCGTTCATGGCGCGGTCAATGGCGGTTATTTCTTCAGACTTCAGAAATTTAAAGATCGGAGATGTCCAGCCTGCGTCATTGACTTTCGCCCAGGCCAGTCCCCTGGCGCCATAGATGGCGACAAAACCCGCAAGTTCGTCGAGATCCTTGCGGGACAGGGCGGAGGCTTGCCCGGCTTTGATAGCTTTGACAACGCCTCCGGAGGCAGCGATTTCCGCAAACAGTTTGAAACCGGAATCCTTCATGAAAGAGGTGAGATCTACGATTTCCATGCCGAAACGCACGTCGGGGTTGTCTTTGCCGTAGCGACTGATTGCGTCGGCATATTTCAGACGCGGGAAGGGAAGGGTTAAATCTTTATTCAGACAGGCTTTGAAGATGGTCTTCATCAACCCTTCCATCATCTGCATGATGTCTTCTTCCGTGATAAAGGACATTTCGACATCTATCTGTGTGAATTCCGGTTGACGGTCGGCGCGCAAGTCTTCGTCGCGAAAACATTTTGCAATTTGGAAATAGCGGTCGAAGCCGGAAACCATCAGCAACTGCTTGAAAATCTGAGGAGATTGCGGCAGAGCGTAAAAGGTTCCCTTATTCACACGGCTGGGCACAAGATAGTCGCGTGCGCCTTCCGGGGTGCTTTTGCCCAGAAACGGCGTTTCTACTTCGATAAATCCATGATCATTAAAATACTGCCGGGTGGCGATTGCCAGTTTGCTGCGCAGGAACAGGTTCTTTTGAATTGCGGGACGTCTCAAATCCAGATAGCGGTATTTCAAACGCACATTTTCAGAGGTATCATCTTCATCAAAAGAGAAGGGCGGCGTTTTGGATTCATTCATGATTTCCAGCCCGGAAATGACAACTTCCACCTGGCCTGTAGCCAGCTCCGGATTATCCATGCCCTCAGGCCTTCTGCGCACCCTGCCTTTTACTGCGAGGACGTACTCGTTGCGGATCTTATGCGCTTCGCCATGAACGGATTCACCCGCCTCCGGATTGAAAACAATCTGAACGATTCCCTCGCGATCGCGCAGATCAACGAAAATCACGCCGCCGTGATCACGCCGGCGGTTTACCCAGCCCATGAGAATCACTTCTTTGCCGTCATTATCAGTGCTTACCTGTCCGCAGTAGTGTGTTCTTTTGTCTTTTGTCATAAATTGGCTCACGAGACTTCTACCTCTCTTTTAATATATTTATTATCACCGCCGGGAGATGATCCAGAGGCAGGCTTTGCTGATTTTTTGTCTTCATGTTGCGCAGCTCGGCGCGGTTTTCATCGACTTCCCTGTCGCCGAAGATCAATGTATAGGCGCTGTTTAATTTATCGGCGCGCTTCATCTGGCTTTTCAGGCTTTTATTGGAGTAGTCCATAACGGCGCAAATGCCCGCCCGGCGCAATTCCTGGGTCAGGACGAAGGCGGTTTTTTGCGCGCGTTCTCCCAGAGCGGCGATAAAGATATCCGTCGAATAAGAGTTCTGGTCAGAGGGCGGCAGGCAGGCCGCCAGTCTTTCCATGCCAATGCCGAAACCAATGCCTGGTGTTTCGGGACCGCCCAGGAAACTGACCAGGCCATCGTAGCGTCCGCCGCCCGCCAGCGAATTCTGCGCTCCCAGAGCGCCGGATTTTACTTCAAACGCCGTCTTTGTATAGTAATCCAGGCCGCGCACCATTCGGGCGTTGATTTCGTAAGGCGTTTTCAAATCATCAAGATAACTTTTTACCCGCGAAAAATGATCCGAGCAGCCGGCGCACAGAAAACTCAGGATGCGCGGCGCATCGGCGATAACCGCACCGCAGCTTTCCACCTTGCAATCAAAGACACGCAGCGGATTGGCATAAATCCGTCTTTGGCAATCGGGACAAAGTTTATCCTCGGAGCCCTTCAAATAATCGACCACGGCTTGAGAAAAAACCGGCCGGCAGGTTTTACAGCCCAGCGAATTAATTTCCAAAGATAATTTTTCGATGCCCAGAGATTGCAGAAAGTGCGTGAGCATGAAAATAATTTCCGCATCGGCTTGCGGTGTGTCGTCTCCGAACAATTCCACGTCAATCTGGTGAAACTGGCGGAAACGGCCTTTTTGCGGCCGTTCCCGGCGAAACATCGGACCCATTGTGAAAAGCTTGGTGATCGGATCGGCCGCTGAGAGATTGTGTTCAATGTATGCGCGGATAACCGATGCCGTGGCTTCCGGGCGAAGGGTCAGCATTTCATCATCCCGATCGCGGAAGGTGTACATTTCTTTTTCGACAATATCGGTGGTTTCGCCGATACTGCGTTGAAACAGCGCGGTTTTTTCCATGATCGGCACGCGGATTTCGCAAAAACCGAAGCATTCGAAGATTTGGCGGGCCGTCAGCTCCATCTGGCGCCAGGTGGGCGAATCTTTGGGGAGAATATCTTTTATACCTTTAATAGCCGTAATTTTTTCCATCATTACATCCTGAGACCACGGGCTGATTACCCTCCGCTACGCGGTGCTGTTCAACTTTTCAATTCCGAAAGCTTTGTTGGCGGAATTGAAGTTTCATGAAAAATGATGCTTTTTAGCATATCGTCTGATGGTTGGCAATTAAATATTATTGCTGACG
>CAZBGE010000076.1:0-15520 GCA_964491435.1 uncultured Smithella sp. | reverse complement strand
AGTTGATCATGCCGACCATGCTGTATGTCTGAACAAAATTTCCCCAGGGATCGCCGGTGCGCGGGTCGATGTGTTCGGCCAGCAGACCATGACGGGTGCGGCGGGAAAGAAGGTTGGCGAAGAGAGCGCGGGCTTCTCCGATCCGGTTCAGGGCGGCCAGGGCGTAAATATACCAGAAGGTGCAGACCACGAAGGCGTTTTCCGGAACGCCGAAATCATCCGTTTCGATGTAGCGGTAGATATAATCGCCGCGCCGGAGTTCACGTTCAATGGCGGCGACGGTTTTGGCGAATCGCGGATCATCCGCCGCCAGAAACCCCAGATCATGAAGCAGGAGCAGACTGGCGTCCAGAGAATAACCTTCGAAAGAGGCGGTAAATGCCTGCTTTTTTTCGCTCCAGGCGCGCCGGCAGATGGTTTCATGGATACGATCCGCAAGGCTTCGCCAGCGCAGGGCGCGCTCCGCAAGGCCGATCTGAACGGCGATTCTGGCCAAACGGTCGCAGGCCGCCCAGCACATCACGCTGGAGAAGGTGTGCACGCGCTGTATATTGCGTGTTTCCCACGGGCCGGAATCCGGCTGGTCGTAAACGGAGATGGCCATTTCACCCAGGGGTTCCAGTCTTGTGAAGAGGGAAAGGCCGCCCCGGTGCGCCAGCCGCCTGTCAAAGAAGACATGGGCCACCGCCAGAATGGCCGAGCCGTAAACATCGTGCTGTATTTGCTCGCAGGCCTGATTGCCGATCCGGACTGGTCCCATTCCCCGGAAGCCATGCAGGCTGGCAATTTCATGTTCCTCCAGTCTGGCCTTGCCGTCGATGCCGTAAACAGGTTGAATGCGTCCCGGCGTGGTTCCCGCCGCGACGTTAATCAGGTAGTTTAAATAGCGCCCCATCGTATTTGTGGTGCTGAGGCGGTTCAAGGCATTTACGACAAAATAGGAATCCCTCAGCCAGCAGTAGCGGTAATCCCAGTTGCGTCCGGAACCGGGCGCTTCGGGAATGGATGTGGTCATGGCCGCGATGATGGCGCCTGTGTCCTGAAAAGTGTTCAATTTCAGGGTAATGGCCGCGCGGATGACTTCTTCCTGCCATTCAAAGGGAATGGATAGCTCTCTGACCCAGTCGCGCCAGCTGTCCACGGTTTCGTTCAGAAAACGCCGGGAAAGATCAGGGATGGCCTCGGGGATGGTTTCGTCCGGTCCCAAAATCAGCGTGGCTTCGTTTTCCAGGAAAAATGGGATTTCCTGCAGCACGGCGGTGATGGAGATGTCGGTGGTCAGGCGCAGAATCCAGGATGGAGCTACATAACGGATATGATGGCTGCCGTGGGTGACCGTGCAGCTTTGACTTCCGTATTCACACAGGGGGCGCAGACGCACACAGATACGGGGCGTTCCATGGATGCGCCGGATCCGCCGGATCAGCATCATGGGCATGAATGTGCGTCCGTATTGATGAAAGCGGGGGGCGAAATCCGTGATTTCAATTTCCGCGCCCAAGCTGTCTTTCAGGCGCGTGACCAGAACAGCCGTGTTGGGCAGATAAAATTGTTCCGCTGAAGCCTGGTTGCGAAGCTCAACAATGCAATAGCCTGATCCCTCGCCATCGGGATGTTCGCGAAGCAGGGAGCAGAAAACAGGGTCGCCGTCGAAGCGCGGCAGACAGCACCAGACGATTTCGCCTTGTTCGTCAATCAGAGCGCCGATCCGGCAATTGCCAATCAAACCGAGTTCAAGAGAATTCTTCATGAAAATCATTCCTTTCCCGGATCAGGCGCTATTTTTTCTTATGCCGCAAGCTGATTGAAAATCAGCGCCGCCGCTCCCAGAACGGCGCCGGAGCCGGCCGGCATTCCCGATGACGATACTTTGACGGTTCCCCGGTAAACACGAAAGAGATATTCGTTCAGATACCGTTCGGTTGGCTTGATCAGGAGATGACCGGCCGCGGCCAGCCCCCCGGCCAGAAAAATGGCTTCCGGGCTTAAATGCGCCACCGCGTCGGCGAGCTTCATTCCCAGAATGCGCGCCGTCCGGTCGAAGGCGGCCAGCGCCAGGGGATCTCCCGCCGCCGCCAGCTTGAAGATCCGTTTTGAGGTCACCTTTTCGAAGGGCATGGCGCGCAGCGGGCTGGGTTCCAGCCGTTCAGCCAGCAGCTCCAGGGCGGTTCTGACCAGGCCCGTGGCCGATACATAAGTTTCCAGACAGCCTTTCTTCCCGCAGGCGCACTGGCGTCCATCCGGATTCACCGTAACGTGGCCAAGTTCTCCGGCAAAACCGCTGGCGCCGTAAAGCAGGCGGCCATCCGCCACGATTCCGCTTCCCAGGCCGGTTCCCAGGGTCATGACGATGAAATGCTTCATGCCGCGGGCGTCGCCGAAAAGCATTTCTCCCATGGCGGCGGCGTTGGCGTCATTAGTGATGGAAATGGGAAGATCGTAATGTTTTTGCAGCAACGAGACGAAATCAACCGTATCGCCCCAGTTCAGATTGGGGGCCTGCTCAATGGTTCCCCGCCCGGCGTGGGCGTTCGGAGCGCCGATGCCGATTCCGCAAAGGCGATGGGAGCCGGGCAGGCCTGTCCGGAGTTCCTCGATTTGTTGATGAAGCCGGATGGCAAAGCGTTCCGCGGAGTCTCCGGCGTGTGTCGGCAGGACCTTAAATGAAATCAGTTTTCCCCGGCAATCGACGAATCCGAGGGATGTATTCGTTCCGCCGATATCTATACCCAGCGCCAGATCTCTTTTGCGCATCCGCATCCTCCAAAGTTTGTTTTCATGGCTTGGCTTGAACCGCCCGGCCTGGCTCCAAAATCAGGGATTTGTTTTCAGTTGTCCAAAGTATAGGGAAAGCATTTTCGTATGTCAATGATGAATTGTTCGGGTGAACGGATCGGGAGAATCGCTCCGGCGCATCGGACAGACAAGATTTTTCCGCCTCGTCATCCGGAAAGACGGAAAGCGCTGTGATTTGTCCTTGACGTTTAAGATTTTCCTGTATTACCGTGCGGCTGTTAAAAAATAATCCGTGATGAAAACCGGCGTTGTCAGGTATGGGACGGAAATGAATCGAGAGGTCATACGCGCCCAAAACGAATTTGGCGGCAAAACAATCATGGTCTCTTATGTCCCGGATGATGTCGAGTACGTAAACGGGATAGCGAATGCCATCATTTACTATGACGGCAATGAAAAGGTGATAAAAGTCGAGACCTTCAATACCGAGGAATCCGCCCGTCATCACGGGATTGTGAAGACGATAACGGTATTACACAAGAACGAGATGATTCTTGAGTTCTATGATCAGCAGGGAAGACTGGTGCGAACCTTACCGTAGCCGGAGGCGCATGAGTTCGCGGATTTTCCGGTTTTTGATTCCGGAGGCTGCAATTTCATGCCGGGGCGGCGTCCTTGTCTTTCCGGTTCATAATCATTTCCCAGATGATCAGAAGTGCGCCGATGGTGATGGCGGAATCCGCCACATTAAAAGCCGGCCAGTGAGCGGTTCCGATGTAAACATCCAGAAAATCAACTACCGCGCCGAAGCGCAGACGATCAATCAGATTGCCGATGGCGCCGCCGAAAATCAGCGTCAGGGAGCAGACCAGCAGCAGATTCCGGGGATTGCTTTTGACCAGGTAGTAGATTATCAGCCCGGCGGCCAGTACGGTGATTCCGCAAAAGAAAACATAACGGAAGGTTGCTGAGGCGCTGGCCAGAAAGCCGAACGCAGCGCCGGGATTCATGACGTAAACAAGATTAAAAAAGCCGTCGATGACCGGAAGGGACTCATGCAGGAGAAATCTTGCGGTGATGGCGGATTTGGTGACCTGATCCAGTGCGATCACGACGGATGCGCCCAGAATGAATATCAGTAGATTTTTTTTCAAAGGTAACTCCTTAAATTTACAAAGAGACTGTGCCACAACTACAATTTCGTCATGTCCCTCGTGACACCACGTGGGCATAAAAATCAGTTCATTTACGGGTCTAAAGACCCGAACTACATTTTATCCATGTAATGCGTTTGCCGCTTAACGTCGATTCTATTTTCGTAATAATAACGAATCTCTGTCATTGCGACACAGTCTCCAGATAGGGGAGCTTTTGTGCTGATGTCAATGACATTGACCCGTAGCCTACAAATTCTGCAGGCAGCGTCCGCACACTGCCGGATAGCCGGGATTGGCGCCCACCGACTCCTCGTAAATCCAGCATCGTTCGCATTTGGCGCCGCGGGCTTTTTCCACGCCGACGGCCAACTCCTTTATTTCTTCGCTTTTGTAAGGATTGACGATAGCGTTTTCCTCGACGAGCTCCAATTGCGAAACAATCAACAGGGCGCGCAGATCTTCAAGATGAGACTCAAACAAGGTCCGCATTTTGCCGGGAGCGGCGATGCTGACCCGGGCATCCAGCGAATGCCCGATGATTTTTCCCTTGCGCGCCTGTTCGATGGCTTTGGCGATTTCCGCTTTGGCCTCGATCATGGCCTTCCAGCGGTCGCCCAGGCTGGCGTTCAGGCACTGTTCGCTGACGGCGGGGAACTGTGTCAGATGGATGCTTTCCTCTTTTCCTTGCCAGTGCGGCAGCGCTTCCCATACTTCTTCGGATGTAAAGGTAAGAATGGGCGCCAGCAGACGGGTCATGGCGTTTAAAATAATGAACATGGCTGTCTGACCGGAGCGGCGCGCCAGGGAGGCGGCCTTATTTGTGTAAAGCCGGTCCTTCAAAACATCCAGATACAGAGAGCTCAAGTCCACCGTGCAGTAATTATAAAGGGTGTAGAAAACAACGTGGAACTGATGGCGCTCGTAGGCTTCCGTGACACGCTTGATGACTTCCTGCAGCCGGTGCAGCGCCCACTGATCCATTTCCGTCATTTGTCCGTAAGGCGTGCTGTCTGTGTCCGGTTTGAAATCATACAGGTTGCCCAGGATGAAGCGGCTGGTATTGCGGATGCGCCGGTAGGCTTCCGTCAATCGTTTGAGAATAACTTCGGAAATACGGATATCGTCCGTGTAATCTTCCGCCGCCACCCAAAGCCTGAGGATTTCCGCGCCGTATTTGGCAATGCCTTCTTCCGCGCTGATGACATTGCCGACGGATTTGGACATCTTTTTGCCTTCGCCGTCAACAACCATGCCGTGCGTCAGCACGCTCTTGTAGGGAGCGCGTCCGCGTGTGCCGACGGATTCCAGCAGGGATGAATGAAACCAGCCGCGATGCTGATCATTGCCTTCCAGATACATGTCGCAGGGAGAACTCAAATCCGGTCTTTTTTCCAGAACGGCCGCGTGGCTTACGCCGGAATCAAACCACACATCCAGGATATTGATTTCTTTGGTAAACTCTATTCCATGGCAATGGGGGCAGGTGGTGTGATGGGGAAGCAGATCTTTTGTTTCTTTTTCAAACCAGACATCCGCGCCGTTTTTTTCCACCAGTTCCACCAGGCGATCCAGAATTTCCCCGGTCAGCAGTTCATTTTTGCATTTGACGCAATAGAAAACAGTAATCGGCACGCCCCACAATCGCTGGCGGGAAATGCACCAGTCGGGGCGGTTTTCCACCATGCCGTAGATGCGGTCGTGACCCCAGGCGGGAATCCACTGAACGTCATCGATGGCGGCGAGCGCTTTTTTGCGCAGGTCGTTTTTTTCCATGGAGATAAACCACTGTTCGGTGGAGCGGAAGATAATGGGTTTCTTGCAGCGCCAGCAGTGCGGGTAGGAATGTTGCATCGGAACGTTTCCCATCAGGGCGCCTGCTTCCTCCAGCTTTTTAATGACGCTGTCATTGGCGTCAAAAACAAACTGGCCGGCGAAATGTTCAACGTCATCGGTGAATTTTCCCGCTTCATCCACCGGCGCGTAATTGTCCAGGCCGTATTCCAGACCGATTTCATAGTCTTCCTGACCATGGCCGGGAGCGATATGCACGGCGCCCGTTCCCGCGTCCAGGGTGACAAAGGGGGCCAGAATCAAAAGGCTGTGTCTTTTGATCAGGGGGTGGACGCATTTTTGCCCCTCAAGCGTTCCACCGTTGAATTCATCGAGAATTTCATATTCCTTCCCCCGGTAGCCGAAAGCGTCCAGACAATAATCGAGCATATCCCTGGCGACAATCAGCACTTCGCCGTTGATTTTTACAGCCGCGTAAATGAAATCGTCCTTGACGGCGATTGCGAGGTTGGCGGGTATCGTCCAGGGGGTGGTGGTCCAGATCACCATGTGAACCTTTTCGCCGGAAAGCTTTGGCAGAATCTGGCTGATGTCGGACGTAAAGGCGAATTTTACGTAAATGGACGGAGTGTGATGATCCGCGTATTCCACTTCGGCTTCCGCCAGCGCGGTTTTGCAGGACGCGCACCAGTAAACAGGTTTTTTTCCTTTATAAACACTGCCTTTAAGGTAGAGTTTGCCGAATTCGGCAACCGTGGCCGCTTCGTAAGGGTAGGCCATGGTCAGATAGGGATTTTCCCATTCGCCGAAAACTCCAAGACGTTTAAATTGTTCACGTTGGATGCCGACGAATTTTTCGGCGTAAACACGGCAGGCGCGCCGTTTTTCCACCTGCGACATGCCGGATTTTTTGCCGCCCAGTTCTTTATCCACCTGGTGTTCAATGGGCAGGCCGTGGCAATCCCAGCCCGGCACATAGACTCCGTCAAAACCGGTCATGTTTTTGGCTTTAATAACGATGTCCTTGATGATTTTGTTGAGCGCCGTGCCCAGATGAATATTGCCGTTGGCGTAAGGAGGTCCGTCATGCAGAATGTAGGGCTTTTTACCCTTGGCCGCCTCGCGGATTTTTTTGTAAATGTTCATATCTTCCCATTTTTTCAACATTTCCGGCTCACGCTGCGCCAGATTGGCTTTCATCGGAAAATCCGTCCGGGGAAGATTCAATGTCTGCTTGTAATCCATTTCTTGTTGCTCCTGTCTTCCTGACAATTTTATAGGGTAAGGTAATCAAATAAAAACAGTTCACCATGGCTCCGGCTCGAGCAACTATCATATAAACATGTGACTTTCAAGCAGAACTCTTGGCCAACAAAATGTGCATTGTCTCTTGGAATTCTTATTGCAACCTGGAGAATATTTTGTTACTTTGAAGGCGCTTTTAATGGATGAAATATTTTAATATGACAATTAAAAGGAGGATTATATGAAATTAAGATTCGTTTCAATCATGGTCATGACAGGAATTTTGCTGTTGTTCACATCGGCGGGTTTTTGTCAGGATAAGATCAGTATGTCCGAATGGGTGGAAAAGGTTGGCCAGGGGGCTGTGAATTGGTCGGAAGGCTATATTGAAGCGGTTGGCATCGGCGCGCCTCCGGAAAGAACCATGGGCAGGCCCAACGCCCGCCCTATGGCTTTACGCGCGGCGAAGGTTGACGCCTATCGAAATTTGCTGGAAATCACCAAAGGCGTCCGGATTGATTCGGCGACTACCGTAAAAGATTTTACGGTGGAAAGCGACGTGATCAACGCCCAGGTCGAGGGCCTGGTCAAAGGAGCGCAG
The DNA here is from genome assembly GCA_964491435.1 of uncultured Smithella sp. Taxonomy (GTDB): domain Bacteria; phylum Desulfobacterota; class Syntrophia; order Syntrophales; family Smithellaceae; genus UBA8904. Next base: position 7,990 of record CAZBGE010000076.1, on the reverse strand, counting down.
ATTGTCAATCAGGAATATATGTCCGACGGCACAGTGGAAGTTAAACTGAGGATGCCGCTTTATGGAGAATTATCAAAGATCATGGTTCCGCGGTCCATTGAAAAACGGAAAGCGGTTCCGCCGCCGGAGCCCCCGGTTCAAGCGCCGCCGGCTGTTACCGTAGCTCCCGCTCCCCCCGCGCCGCCTGCCCCGGTTGTAACCGCGCCCGCGCCTCCTGCTCCGGTTGCCTACACCGGATTGGTGGTTGACGCCCGCGGCATTCAGGCCCGCCCGGCCATGTCTCCGCGCATTTTTGACGAAGACGGCAAGGAAGTTTACGGCTCCGCCAATGTGGAACGCGAATATGCCATCCAGCAGGGGATGAGCGGTTACGCACGCGATTTGACGGCCGCGCAGAGCAATCAGCGTGTGACGGCCAATCCCGTGACCGTGAAAGGGTTGAAAACCGGCGGCGCCGGGAAAGCTGATGTTGTGATCAGCAATGCCGATGCGGCGCAGATCCGCGCTTCCGCGGAAAATGCGTCCTTCATGAAAAAGTGCCGTGTGATGATCGTTCTGGATTAAAGCAGCATTGTCTCATGGAATGAATCAGGCCGCAGTCACGAAAGGTTTTGGTGGCTGCGGTTTTTTTTGCGGAAAACGTGACGGCGAGTCGTCATAAAAAGGCATAAAATTGTCCAAGCGTATTGTTGTATTATCTGAAGAAGTTGCCAACCAGATTGCCGCCGGTGAAGTGGTGGAAAGACCGGCGTCGATTGTCAAGGAACTGGTGGAGAATTCCATCGATGCGGGCGCCACGGATATCAGAGTCGAACTGGAGAAAGGCGGCTGCCGTTTTATCCGGATTGCGGATAACGGTGCGGGCATTGAACATGAAGATGTTGCGCTGGTTTTTGAGCGTCACGCCACCAGTAAAATTTCAAAACTGGAAGATATTTACCGGGCCGGTTCATTCGGTTTCCGCGGCGAGGCCATGGCCAGCATTGCCTCGGTGGCGCGGGTGGAGCTGCTGACCAGGCGTCCCGAAGACCTGGAAGGGACAAAAGCAGTTGCGCAGGCGGGCTGCATTTGTGAAATCTCTCCGGCGGGCCTGCCCTCCGGAACGCAAATCACCGTGACGGAATTATTCGCCAATGTGCCGGCGCGCCGGAAATTCCTCAAAACCGAAGCGACGGAACAAAGCGCCTGCCTGGACGCGATTACCCGCGTGGCGCTGGCGCATCCGGAAGTCCGCTTCAGTGTCAAGGCTGACGGGCGGGAAGTGTTTGCCGCGCCTGCCGTCAGGGATGTCTCCGGACGCATGGCCATGGTGATGGGCGATGACTTTACCCGCCACTGCCGGGAGATTCGGGAGTGTCAGGAAAACGTGCGGCTCAAGGGTTTTGTTTCCACGCCTGAACTGACGAAATCCAATTCCAAAAGCATTTATCTGTTTGTCAATGCGCGGTTTATCCGTGACAACAGCATGACGCACGCGGTGCTGGCCGCCTACCGCCAGATCATCGAACCGCGCCGTTATCCCGCGGCGGTCTTGTTTCTGGAACTGCCGGGCGAGGATGTGGATGTCAATGTTCATCCGGCCAAACTGGAAGTGCGTTTTCGTCATGCCCGCGAGATTTACGAGCTGGTTTCCAAAGCAGTGGCGCTGACGCTTGCCGGAGCGCAGGCCCTGCCGGATGCCCTGGCTTATCGTCTGGCGCCGCGTGAAAAAACCTCCGCGCTGTCCGGATTCTGGAGACCAAGAGATTCAAGTTGCGTGGCGGAACGGCCGGGGGAAGTTTATTCCCGGAAGAATCTGCAAAAGGCGATGGAGGATGATTTGTTTGCGCGGGCTGCCGGGCCGCCATCCGGTCCTCCGTTTCAGGCGGAGGACGCCTCCCGCGGCGAAAAAATCACCTTTGCGGATTACAGCTATCTCGGACAGTTTGCCGGCGCCTATCTGGTGTTCGGCGGGCCGGACGGCGTGATGATGATAGACCAGCACGCGGCGCATGAAAGAATTATTCTGGAGCGTCTGAAGGCGTCTGGTTCCGGCAAGGCCGCAAGCCAGTCTTTGCTGATGCCGGAAGTCGTCAGTCTTCCCCCCGCCCAGGTCAGTCTTTTTGAAGATGCGCTGCCTATGCTGAGGGAGATTGGCGTGGAACTGGAAATATTCGGCCGCGACGCCATTGTGGTGAAGGCCATGCCCGCTTCTCTGACGCACATTTTGCCTGGTGAGATGATTTCCGATCTGGCGGACCAGCTGGCGGGCGAACAGGCGCTGCCGTCGCTGGAAGAGCGGAAGGAAAAGATACTGGCTGCTCTGGCCTGCCGCGCGGCAATCAAGGCCAACGCGCCTCTTTCCGCCCCGGAAGTCGCCACCCTGTGCCGTGACCTGGAAAATACGCCTTTCAACGCCACCTGTCCGCACGGCCGTCCGATCAGCGTGGGGTTTTCTCTTTATGAAATCGAAAGAATGTTTAAACGAAAATAGCATGCCGAAGATTCCGGTTGCGGTCATCTGTTCGCCGACGGCCACCGGGAAAACGCGTCTGGCTCTTGAACTGGCGGCGTTATACGGCGGAGAAATCGTCAATGCCGATTCACTGCAGGTTTACCGTTATCTGGACATCGGCACGGCCAAACCCACCCGTGAAGAAAGAGAAAAGGTCAGGCATCATCTGATTGATGTTGTTGACCCGGATCAGGAATTCAACGCCGCCATTTACGTGGAGCAGGCAAGGGCCGTTATCGAGAAACTGGCGCGTACAGGCAAACCGGTTTTTGTGGTGGGCGGAACGGGTCTGTATATCCGGGCGCTTTTACGGGGAATCATCGAAACCCCGCCGGTGGATGAAAACATCCGCAATTATTATAAAGGCCTTCGGGATCGTCTGGGCCGGGCATATCTTTTCGACCTTCTGCGCAATAGGGACCCGGAAGCGGCGGAAAGAATCAACCCGAATGATTCTGTGCGGGTGATCCGGGCGCTGGAAGTTCTGGAGCAGAGCGGCCAGTCCATCGTTGCCTTGCAGCAAAAACATCTGTTTGCCGATTCTCCTTACGAGGCCTGCAAGATCGGCCTCCGGGTGGAACGCGGCGAATTGCAAAAGAGAATCAGCCTCCGGACGGAGAAGATGGTGGAGGAGGGGCTGGTGGATGAAGTGCGGGGGCTCCTGGATCGGGGGTACGACGAAAAGCTCAAACCCCTCCAGTCCCTGGGCTACAGGCAGGTCATTGAATTTATCCGGGGTCGCTGTGACTGGAACCGGATGCTTGCCCTGATCAGCCGGGATACCTGGCATTATTCCAAAAGACAGCAGACCTGGTTTTCGGCGGACAGGGAAATGAGCTGGTTTGCTCCCGGCCGGGAGGAAGAAATTCGAAAAACTCTCGAGCGCTTCTGGGAAAATAAATAAAAAAGGGAGGTAAGGAGGAGGCAATTTCTGGTTCGGTTCGTCCGCCTGCTGGGTGAGGTTCCTCTTGATTTCCCAGTTTTAAAGTATCTCGTTGACATCAGCCATCATTTGGATTTTAATAAAATCAAATAATTTGGAGGCATTGCCTATGCATCTGAAAAGCAGAGTATTGATGATCGTCTGTCTGTTTTGTTTTTTTACCGGCCAGGCATGGAGCCAAACGTCTTTTGCCGTTGTCCCTATGGACGTTCGCGGTGAATTAAAACCTGAAATTGTGGAAAGCATTATGAGTAATTTGCATCAAGTGCTGGTTAACTCCAAGAAGTTCAGAATTGTGGACCGCGCTGCCGTGAATAATATACTCAGCGAACAAGCTCTGCAGAAATCCGGCCTTACAGAGAAAGAAAATACTGTAAAACTGGGGAAATTGCTCAATGTGGAAAAGTTGATAGTCGCCGCCATTTATGACAAAGGCGGCCATCGGCCGGCTGTCAATTTGAGGGTCATTGATGTCGCTACAGGTGAAACCGAATTATACAAGGAAATATACCGGAAAAATTATTCGCCCGCCGATCATGGCCGATTTTGTGCCGTGGAAATTATTGCGCATTATCCTTTGCTGGGGAGTATTGAGGGGCTTGTTCAAGATATTGCTGTGGTCGATATCGGGGCAAAGCAGGGACTTAAAGCCGGCGATCGTCTGTTTGTTGCCCGGAAAGAAATATTGCGGGGAAGCGATGGCGCCATTCTCTTCCAGGAATACAAACGGGTTGGCATGCTTGAAATTATTGCTGTGTCCGAGCAACGTTCAAAAGCCATAATCAAAGAAATTCAGGACAGCAGTCAATCCTTTACCAAGGGCGACCTGGTTTCGCCGGAACCGATTCCCAGACAGGAAGCCAGAATATTCCATAAACCGCTTCTGGAAAAAGCCGTGAAGGGAAAACTGATTCTGGAAGATGATATGGAAAGTGTAAAGTATTTGTCTGTCAACAGAGGACAGGGCAAAGCATATGACGGGGGCAAGTTGCACCTCAACGCCATGCGCCTCAAAGCAGGCCATGCCTACAGCATATATCCGCAGCCATTTGATCAACTGAGTAATATCATTATCGAAGGAGAGATCGAATTTAACCATTCCATGAGTAAAACGAATATCGCATCCATTGCTTTCCGGTCGAATTCGCCGTATCCCCAGAGCAACTGCTATCGCATGTCTATCGACGATAAAGGAAATTATGAAGTGTATTTAATGCAAAACGGCGTCATTGTAAAACGGTTCTTTCCTCTTCAGTCCAGCCCTTATTTGAAGCGGGGAGCGTCCACCAATTCATTCCGAATTGTGGCGTATGAATCCCGTTTTGATTTTTATTTGAATGAACAATATGTCGGCAGTTTTGAGGACGAGCTTTTGCCGCGCGGCGCCATCGGCATTTTCGCTTTCCGGGGCAGCTATGTGGCATTTGATAATATAAAGGTCTGGGAGGCCCTGCTAAAGTAGTTTTCAAAGAGGTTAGGCGGGTGGAAAAGGAACAGAGTCTGAAAATTCCGTTTTCGATTCTTTATAAGTGTTCAGCCGTTATTGATACCTCCCGGCGATGACGGTCGGCGGCTTCCTGAAGATTTTATGGCGGCAGTCAGGCCTGAAACTTGAAATATCTTAACAGGAAAGGAATCTGAAAGATGACGACAGAAAAGGATCTAACAAGGGAAAACCATCCCATGTCCAAAACCGGCGATGTGGCGACAACGTATGGCAAAGGGTTAACCAGGCGAAACTTCATTAAATATTCCGCCAGAACGTTTGCCGGTATTTCTTTAGGCTCGTTGATCTGCGGATGCGGGAGCAGTAGTTCGATACCGCCGATGGCGAGTTACCCGATTGATGCCACGGTTGTTAAAACGACTGAGCGGATGATTGCCTTTCCGTATATTAAGGCTTCCGCAGCGCCCCCGCCCGGCCATATGCCTGTGCCCGGAGATCCGTCTTTCCCGGCGTCGAGTCCCAATGGCGGGACGGCGCTGACCTGGGATCAGTTGTGTCAGATTCCGGACTATGACAAACTGGGCTACGGTAAGTGGACCTATGTGGAATGGCCCCTTCCGCTCGTTGAGCGAACGGATATCATGCCGGCCGGCTACAGTGTCGTGTCCGTCACACAGAAAACAAGGCTCATGAACTTCTTTGCCATGACGGATATCCATTTGACCGATAAGGAAGCGCCCAACCAGCTGATCCGCCTCCAGCAAAGTCTTCCGGGGTACGCCGGTCAAAACAGCTCCATCTACTCGGGGGTCATGATGTACACTCCCCACGTGTTTGACGCGGCCATTCAGACGGCAAACGCTCTGCACCGGAAGAATCCCTTCGATTTTTTTATTTCGCTGGGGGATGTCTGCAACACGAGCATGTACAACGAACTGAGGTGGTATCTGGACATCATAGACGGCAAGGTCATTGAGCCCAGTTCCGGAGATCATCGCGGCGCCGGCGCCATTGATTTTCAGAAGCCTTTCAAGGCGGCGGGGCTGGACAGCTCCATTCCTTTCTATCAGGTTCTGGGCAATCATGATCACTTCATGATCGGTTCGTTCCCTGTCTATGAGAACGGACTTGACGGATCATACATCAGCGCTACGGTCTGGTCTGTGTCCAATGCGCTGCTCATTCCCGTTACCGCCAACTTCCCGGCTAATATCGACAAACGCAACTTTAATAATCCGGCTTCAAGGTTTTACCAGGGTGTCATAGACGGCACATCCCCTTATGGCGCCATCATCCTCTCCGGACCTGTCGCGGACTATAGCGCCCCTCCCCAGGTGGTTGCCGATCCCAACCGCCGTTCGCTCCATCGTGCGGAATGGATTCAGGAATTTTTCAACACGACGTCCCAGCCGGCCGGTCATGGGTTTCATCTGGTTTCATCCAACCCGAATTATTCCCTGGTCCCGGCCGATGAAAGAGCCGGCTTTGCCTGTTACAGTTTTGTGCCCAGGTCGGATATCCCGCTCAAGGTCATCGTGCTGGACGACACGCAGCGGGAAGACGACGGTTCCATTGATATCCATGGTCACGGTTTTCTTGACGCCACGCGCTGGGCCTGGCTTCAGGCCGAACTGGCGGACGGCCAGGCCGCCAATCAGTTGATGATCATTGCGGCGCATATTCCAATTGCCGTCGTCAATCCCGGTGCGGAGACGGAATGGTGGCTGGGCGCCTATGATGCGGTGACGAATCCGCACGGTGATAAATCGACGACGACGCCGAATGCGGTCAATCTGACCGGGCTGGTTACCGCTCTTCAGAATGCGCCAAATCTGCTGATGTGGATTGCCGGACATCGTCATGTCAATCATGTGAAAGCCTTTGTGTCGCCTGATCCGGCTGTGCCTGAAAAGGGCTTCTGGCAGGTGGAAAGCTCATCGCTTCGTGACTTTCCGCAGCAGTTCCGCACCTTCGAGATTTACCTCAACAGCGACTATAGCATTTCCATTGAGGCAATTAACGTGGACACGGCGGTCAAGACGGGAACGCCTGCGGCCACATCGCGAAAGTATGCCATTGCAACGCAGCAGATCCTCCAGAATCAGTTGAAGGGGAGTTCAGCCAACTATGCGACGATGTATGGGATGGATTTGGGTCCCACGGACCCGACCCGGCCGCGGGGCGGCGATCCGGCAGTTCCGGGATCGGGAGATGCATTCACCGATCCATCCATCCAGTTTGTAGATCTGACCTCCAAAGGGATTCCATACAATGCCTCTTACAATGCAAAGCTTTACAAGCAATTGAGCCCGGCAATGAAGGCGTATCTGCAAACCCTGTTTCCCTAGGCAAAGGTGGAAGTCTGTAATAGGGGGTGTACTTAAAACGGCTATTTGCAAAATGTGGTTGAAAATGCACAAAAACTTATATGACTTGATCCGTTTTTTGCGAATGTATTGTGGTTGGAATGACATGCATGAACTTGATCGGTTGATGCTACGAACTGCTGGTTGAAACAAACGATATTCTCATGTCGTTTTTGCTGTGTCTCTTAAGCAAAAATTGCTTCCTGAAAGAGAGAATGCCTTATTTTTCATGGGTGTCCAATCCTTCAATCCGAAATGAATGACGACCACTTCCACGGCGACCTGGAATATTCGTTGGATGATTACATACAGTCATAACGCGTTGTGAAAAAATGCGTGAGGGTTAGGTCTGCTTGAATCCCAGGGGAAATTATCTTTTTGTCGGGTGACACGGCCAAAAGAAAGTTCTGATCAGTTAAAACTGTAAGGCCCCGTGCCAAGTCAATTGCAAATGTTCTTTCGATTTTTGCGTAACAGTACCGCATCATATATTGCCGCATCGCGACGCACGATAAAAACCTATCGTGTAAACCAAGTAAGGACACTCATGAATCGGGATGAACGCAGAAGCTTTTTCGTCGCGAAATAACTAAGGACAAAAAACACCGGAATGAGTGCCAGAACTATCCACGGATTGTCCAGTTGACGGTAACCCAGAAAAACAATGCCAAAACCTATCATCACCCATTGCACCAGATATATAAGCGTGATGTTTTTGCTCCAGAAAATAAGATAATCCA
>CAZBGE010000075.1:0-15543 GCA_964491435.1 uncultured Smithella sp. | reverse complement strand
CTGTTCCCCCTGAAAAAAGCGATGGCCTCGATCACGGGAGGAAATCAAGAGGACAGAAAAAAACTGATCTTCGTGGCCATCGATGCGCTTCATCCGCAATACTTCGAACTTGACGCCAGGGGCATGCCGGGAGGCAGTGAGGGCAACTGGCTGATGCCCAATTTCCATGCTTTCCTGAAAGAATCATTGTGGTACAAAAACGCCAAATGTTTCCTGCCCGCGGCGACAGACATGAATCACCTCAACGCGCTGGCCGGGACTTCTTCCGCGCAGACCGGCATCATCAGCGTCTGGGCGCAGCCGACCGGATGGGATGACGCGGGAGAGATGACGGTCCAGCCGACCAGCATGGCCTTTGCCCGGGATGACCAGGGCAGACCGGTGGATACACTTTTCCATGCCTGGAAGCGGCGCTGGCCGGAATCCAAAACCGTGCTGATCACAGGCAAGGAATGGGTCGGGGAAATGTTTCGCGGCGATGACTGTACGCCTTCCGGTATTGATATTTTAGTTACTGGTCCCAGGCACCCGGATTATTTGAAAGCACCGCAGCAAGAAAGCCTTGCCGATCCTCACACGGACAAGGATGCCGCCTGTGATCCGGAATCCGGCCGCCTTGATTTCTTTGGGAAATCGATGAGGCTGCGCGACATCATGACCCGTGTCTATAACGGCCAGGGAAGCCTCCTGACAAAACAGATGGAGCATTTTGCCGGGCATTTTCCCCACGACAGCTGGATTGTTGATTCAACCCTGGAAATATTCAAGAAGGAGAAGCCGGATATGGCCTATATCCTTCTGGCCCAGTGCGACGATGCCGGGCATTGTATCGGATGCGCATGGGACCCGGCGGAATTCGTGACCGCCGATCCGCCTTATGAACCGCCGCAGGGTTGTGAAAATAAGCCTGAATATCAGCTGGTCAGCAGCCGGAACAAACTTCTGTATAAAGAAGCCTGTCTGGACGTGATTCGCGACGTCGATACGCAATTCGGACGCCTGATGGAGGGATTTCGGGAACAGGGCGTCCTCGATCATGCGCATGTTATTCTGCTGAGCGACCACTCCGCAGTCAATCATCTTGCTGCCGGGGATTTTTTATCGACCGATTGCGAGGGTATTCTGGAAAAAGCCGGGATCATCGAGCCAGGCGGGATTCTGAAAAAGAAAGAAATGTATGCCTTCAGTGTGAGCAGCTACGGCGTTTTGTACTGGCGCGGCCATAAGGAAAAAGTCGCCCGTGCCAGGGAGGTCCTGACGGCACACCGGGCGCTGAATCCCCAGACCGGAAAAGAAGAATGTCCCTGGTGGGTGCTGGACAGAAACGATATGAAAAACGGCATGGATGGAATCTGTTTGCCGGGCGAACTCTATCATTCCTATTATGTGGACCTGGATCAGGAAAAGACCATCATCTGGCCTGATCTCATCATTCTGGCGAAAAACGGCTGGCAGATTCCTGTCTACAACGGGCAGATTCCCAATGTCGGCATTAAGGCGCCCCGATGGTCGCCTCCCTGGCGTGTCTTTAACGGCGGGCATGGATCGGTGGATACGCTTCCCATTGTCGCCGCCATATCGATACTGGGCGGCAGAACAGGCGTGCAGGAAAGGAATATCCGCATTGCCGATCTGGGCGTTACGGCCGCTGCTCTGTCCGGTTTGGAATTTAAAAGCACCACTGTCGGGATGGATTTGAGTAAAGATTTACTTTAAACCATCAACATCAGGGAAACTGCGGACTCCATAGTTTTTAGGTAACAATTCTTTTCGTATTCAGGGGACATCCATGACAAGAAATGTCAAGGGGGCATGATCGACCGGTTGATTCGCTGTTCCTGCCGTCAGAGGCGGCAGGAACAGGATGCAATCATCATTTGCCCATCTGCTGCTTGAGCTTACTGCTGTTTTTAATGGCTTCGGATGCCCGGGAAAGCGCCAGAGAAATGTCATCATCGGGCTTGCCCAGTATTTTGTCGGATTGTTTGTAAAGGGACAGGGCGGCTTCCAGATCGCCGCGGCTTTCGGCGCAGACGCCCAGATTATACAGCAGGGCGTATGAGCCGGACGCCAGATTACGTGCTTCTCCCCAGAGTTCACAGGCGCTGTCCATGCGTCCCTTGTCCGCGTATTCCATGCCTCGCTTTAACTTGTCCTTTGCTTCCGGCGAGTTGATGCCGTCCGTCGCATCCTTCAGACTGATTTCCCGCGTGATATAGTAAGGCGCGATGTCGCGGCGGAATTCCTTTTTAACCTGTTCTTTCGCTTTTTCCAGAAGGACCATTTCACTTTGAATGGGATTCTGGTCTTCGCATGCCGTGGAATCCGTCATGGAAGAAAGATTGCGGGCGTATAAAACGCGGCCGGTCGTGACATCGATCAGTTTCGGCGTGACGGCGAAATGAGCGACTCGCTTCGTGCAGCGGACCTGGTAATTACGCCACTGCAGGCAGGCGCCGCGGTATGTATTTCCCTTATCGTCTCTTTTTTGCTCGTAACGGGTGCAGGTAGAACGCTTTTCCGTGTATGAACTGTCGTCATAATTGTTGCGGTTGACGACACCTGTGTAAATGCCCTGGGCGCCGACCATCCTGCCCAGTTTGACGGCCGTCTTTTCATTGACCAGGCCGCTTTGTGAGAATTTCATTTCGCTGATAACCTTATCGACGGAGGCCCGGTCCACCAGTGTGAAGTATTGCTTGTCATCAATGCCGACGCCCGACAGCACGCTTTCCAGTTCCGCTGAGAATTCGCTGCCGCCGGGCCCTGAGAAGGGCAGGACAGCGACGCTTTTGGTCAGGGATGCTTCGTGATATTGCGCGGGCTGAAGCATATTCACCCGGACTTTTGTGGCGCAACCGGATAAAATCAAGAAACTCAAGCACATGGCCAATAGAATAAGGTGTTGAAGATATTTGGATTGTTTTGATTTCATCAGCAAGTATTCCTCCTTTTATTCGTCGAGCTCAATAGCTGATTTGGTTTTTTCTCTTCTTTTTTTCTCTTTTCCCGCGTATTTCGCCAGGCAGCCCGAATCCTTGAGGGCCAGGGAACATTCCAGATACTCCGTTATTTCAATAATGCAGCTGCGGATGGCTTTACCGACTGGTGTTTTCGCCTGTTTGTTCAAACTGCCGGATAGTCCGGGAATAAGGAATGCAGGGCCGCTGATAGACATGCCTCCCGAAGACGATGTTGCTTCCACCGTCCGGGAGTCCACAATTTCTCCAGTCTCTGCGTTGATAACCTTCAAATCCACCGCAATGTATGCTTTTTGCTTTTCTCCGCCAAAAGAGAATCCATGAAAATTGACGCCGCCCCCGCTGCCTTCCGTGTTTTCTTCAAAGGAGGAAACCGTGGCCGCCACCAGATATTGCGCGGCTTTAATTTTTCCGATTTTGATTTTTGTGGACGCATCCGTCAGGCCGGATTCGCTGAGCTGCTGTTCGCTGATGACCGATTGCAGTTCCTTGCGTTCCAGAACGCGGAAGGCTTTTGTGGAAGCCAGTTCGTTGATGAGCATATCTTGCAGCTCATTGCCCGATGTTCCGGTCCACCAGTGGGCGTGGGTGTTATTGGTGAAGCGCAGGATGCCGATGCGCGGTTTTTCCGCGGCGCACGCCGCCGTTGCGCTGATGATAATCAAAAAGCCCAAAAATAACGATAAATATTGTTTCTTCATGCAATTTTCTCCTTCTATGCTTGAAAACTAATTGTTTTGTCCCGAATAATCCAGAATTAATGAATAGGGCGTAAAGTTGACCAGTTTAAAGTTGCCCTTTTGCTTGATGCTGTTGGCCAGATACAGAGTGTTTTCGGGGTAGCTGACGATAAAAGACCCCATCTGCTTTTCTTCCACTGCGGAAACCCAGACAATGCTTTGCAGCAGGGACTTTACTTCCAGCACCGTATTCAGATCGCGAACGCCGTTGACCTGGACCGTGACTTTTTTCGTGTTGCCCTGGATGTATTGAGCGATCTTGTCCAGAAGCGCCGGCGTCAGATTTTCCGCAAGTTCCTTCATCGCGTCCGCCGCCGCGTCTTCCGTCGAATTGGCCAAGGCCTTGGCCTGCTCGGTTCCGGCGTGCAGAATTTCCATATTGCCGGTTTTATTGTTTTTGGCCAGGATCCGGTAAGTGAGGCGCACGGTGACGTTGTTGAAAGGCATGGATACTCCGTAGCCGATATTTTCGCCTTTCCTGGTGGAAATTGTATAATCAACCTTTCCGATGATGACCAGATTTGATAAAAATTTGTATATCATGCTGCGCAGGGTCAGCGTGCTGCCCGAACGCATGGCCCTTTCAATTTCCCTCGCGTCGATCGCGTGCGTGGAGGCGACATCCGCCACTGTGTACCCCTGCCCGATGATTTTAGCGATCAATGTTTCCGAGAGAATATTAGTTTCTTCAAATTCGTCGCCATGATGGCCCGGTTTTCGGGCGGGAATGAAAAGGGCGACGGAATTGTTTAACGCCAGCTGTGACACGGCTTCCCTGGCCTGGGAGGGTTCCACGCAGGCGTTGATTTTGACGTTACAAATATCTTCTTTTATATTTTCATCAATGATTTTGTAACTTTTTACAACACCGCCGGCTTTTGTTTTGACGACATCTTCCACCAGCGTGAAATTCTGAACAAAACTCTGCGCCTTGACCTCCGTGCCGGCAACCTGCTCGATGGCCGTCCATTTGGCGCGGGCCACAGCTTCCATTTTGGCGGAAGGCGTATCGCGGTTCAGGATGATTGCTTCACCATCGGCGTTGATGCATTTCATCTGCGCGGCTGCTTCGTTTACGGCGAAGCCCTGCAAAAGGAACAGGGCAAGGATGTAAAATTGTATTTTCATACTTCCACCTCATCCGGAATGTCTATTGTTCAAAAAAACACCAAGCAGAAAACCTTCACTTTGCCGCACCCTAGCATAAAACGAGGTGTTTTTCAAATTACTTCCCGATGCAAAAGTTTGCGAATATTTTGGAAAGAATGTCGTCATGAATTTTTTTGCCGGTGATTTCATCAAGCGCGTCAAGGGCCTCCCGCAGTTCAAAAGCGGCGAATTCCGGCGACTGGTCTGCTGCAAGGAGCTCTTTTGCGGTTTTCAGGCAGGCTAGCGCTTTTTCCAGGGCCAGTTTGTGACGCAACTGGGTGATCATGCCGTCCTCGCCGGTATGATCGCCCGGGCTTGCCAAATCGGTCATGGCCTTTTTCAATGCATCGAGCCCGTCTGCGAATTTTGCGGATATCTTGAGAATATTGACGCCTGGCAGTGGATAATCAATAAGCAGGTCAGGGGTCCAGGCCGCGGGCAGATCGGATTTGTTAACGGCGATCAGTATCTTGCTGTCGCGGTTTTTATTTTGCTCCAGAATGTGACGGTCTTCGGAGGTCAAGGGCCGGCTGCCGTCCAGCAAAATAACAATGATGTCGGCTTGCTCCAGGTGTTCCCAAACCAAATCAATGCCTTCTTTTTCAATGGCGTCCTGGGGCCGGCGAATACCGGCTGTGTCTGTCAGGTGAAGACAAAGGCCGTTTAAGGTAATGGTTTCCGTGATCAAGTCACGGGTGGTGCCGGGAATATCCGTGACGATTGCTTTTTTCCTTCCGGCCAGACTGTTGAGCAGACTGGATTTGCCCACGTTGGGTTTGCCGGTAATGACAACATTGACGCCTTCAGTAAACAATCTGGCTTGGCGGTAGGTGGAAAGCAGCAAATTGACACCGGTGATGATTTTGCCGATGTGCGGCGCAATGGATGTCAAGTCGTTTTCATGAACGTCATCGCTGAAGTCGATAGATGCTTCTGCGCCGGCCAGAGCGTCAACCAATAACAGGCGCAGTTCACCGATTTTACAGCCCAGCGATCCTTTTAACTGAGACAGTCCGATTTGACAGGCTTTCGCCGATCGCGCCGAAATCACGGTGGCGAGCGCCTCCGCTTGAGACAAGTCCATTCGTCCATTGAGAAAAGCACGCTCGGTGAATTCGCCGGGCCGCGCGGGGCGGCATCCCAGCGTCATCATTTGTTCCAAAATGTTTTGCAGGATCAAGGGGTTGCCGTGGCAGGAAATTTCCAGCACATCCTCGCCGGTGAAGGAATGAGGTTTGCGCATCATGGTGATCAGCACTTCGTCCAGGATGATTGCGCCGTCGGCTGTCACAATGTCGCCGTGATAAGAATGATGGCTCCGCCAGTTGCAGTTTGCATGCGCGGGGCGGAAAAGCATTATCCCCAATTCAGGAGCCAGAGGTCCGCTGACGCGAATGACGCCCAATCCCGCCTCGCCGAAAGGTGTGGCGACGGCTGCAATGGTGTCCTTGGGGAAGGCGGTCATGTTTCCGGAGGAGCGGGACGGTTCTGCGGACGTTTTCGAGGTTTACGGTTGCCACTGTTATTTTCTTTTTTGGCCGGTAAAACAATAACCTTCCGGTAATCGCCTTCGCCGCGGCTTTTAGTGACAAGCAATTCATCATCCTGCAACGCGAGATGAATAATCCGCCGGTCATGAGCATTCATGTGGGATAGCGAAAGGGGTTTTTGCGTCTTTTTGACTTTATCGCGAATCCGTTCAGCCATGACCAGCAGGGATTCTTCTCTTCTTTTCCGGTACTCTTCCGAATCGACAACGATCATTTTGCGTTGACTGTCGGATTTATTGACGGCCTTGTTTAAAATGTACTGGATTGCGTCGAGGTTCTGGCCGCGGCGGCCGATTAAAAGACCGCTGTTATCGCCCGCGATACCGAGGATAATCATGTCATCCGTTTCGGTGGCTTCCACCTGGCACTCAAAGCTCATTCTGAATAAAATCCCGGATAGTAATTCCTTGGCCTTTAAAGCGGCAGGCGTGGATGCGGCGACCGCCGTAACAGGAGGAGCGACCGGCGACGCCGGTTTCGGGGTCGTTGCTTCCGGCGCTTCCACCGGATTGGAACAGGCGGGAGCCGGATGCGGCCCGCGTGTTCTTGGCGCAGGAGATGCCGGTTTTATGGCGCGGTGTTCCGGCTTTGGCCTGGATTCCTGCTTTCCTTCCACCCTTGATTCCGCTTTTGCCTCCGGCTTTTCGTGACGTTTCGCTTCGTGCCGGGCTTCATGCTTCACTTCATGCTTTGGTTCATGCGTCGGCGCCGGTTTATCCCCGGCTGTTTCCCTTTTCATTTCCGACTTCAGGATGGGGGAGGCGGCTTCCAAAGCAAAATCCATATCCAGCGAAAGAAGAGAGGCCCGGATTTTAGCCTTTTTAGCCATCAGTCCTAAAAACCCGCTGGAGCCTTCGGAAATAATTTCAATATTTAATTTTTCGCGGGGAACTCCGAAATCACGGCAGGCTTTTTTAATGGCGCTGTCAATGGTTTTTCCCTCTATTTCCAGTGTTTTTGAACTCATATTGAACTCCGTATGTCCAGGTATTATTACGCCAGCTTTTTATTGATGTAGAATTGCTGGCCGATTTGTAAAACGTTGTTGAACAGCCAGTAAATCACCAGCCCCGATGGGAAATTCAAAAAGAAAAAAGTAAAAATAACCGGCATGAGCAGCATGACTTTCTGTTGCATGGGATCGCCCATGGCGGGCGTCATTTTCTGCGAAATGAATTGCGTGGCGCCCATGATGATCGGAGTGATGTAGTATGGGTCCTTGGCCGACAAATCCTGGATCCAGAAAAAAAACGGCGAGTGACGCAGTTCAATGGAGTACATCAGCGCCTTGTACAGACCGAAAAATACGGGAATCTGGATGAGCATGGGCAGGCAGCCGGAAAACGGGTTGACTTTATGCTCGCGGTAAAGCGCCATTGTTTCCTGACCGATCTTCGTTTGATCATTTTTATATTTTTCTTTCAGCGCCTCGATTTTCGGTTGCAGTTTTTTCATTTCATTCATGGACTTGTAGCTCATGTTGCCCAGCGGCCAGAAGATGATTTTGATGATGGTGGTCAAAATGATGATCGCGATGCCGTAATTCAAAACAAAACCGTACAGGAAATTGAGAATATAGAGAGCGGGGATTGCCAGCCATTTAAACCATCCGTAGTCGATGGCGCTTTCCAGGCCGACGCCCAGCTTTTTCAACAAGTCATATTGTTTGGGCCCCAGATAAAGCGAATATGAAAAAATACTGTTTTGCCCTCCGGGAATCAATTCCTTGCGCCCTTTCAGGCCGACGGCGACCATGTTGTTTGCGTCGCGAGTCATGACCACGCTGCTCAGAGACGGATTTTCCGGAATAAAGGAAGCAATAAAATACTTGCTTTCAAAAGCGCCCCATAGGACGTTCGGTCCCAAGACAGTTTCATTGTCCAGTTTTTTGACTTCCTGACGCTCAATGCCGCCTCCGACCGAAACGGCGGGACCGTCATGTCCGTAACTGTCGTCAACTTTCAAAGGATCAACGTACTGGTACCAGTTAATCTTCGGGATTTGTGTGATCGGCGCCGCAGTAAGATTGTGTACCCTGACTTCCATGCCGATGGCGTACCCTGACGGATGAAATGTGAAAATCTTTTCGATTTTGATGTTGTGATGGGATTTTGAGAAAACGAGCTGTTTTGTTTCTTTGGCCTTCGTTACCTCAAGTTTCTCCGCCGTTGTCTCAAAAACTGCGTCCGGCGCAATATCCGAGCTGGAATTGGGAAACGTCACGGCCAGCGGGTAGGGCATGCCTTCATGAACATCGACCAGTTCGATAAAGTTTTTCGTTTTGGGTTTGGCGGGGATTTTATTGCCCGTAACCATGCTTTTGACCTTGGGCCAGATATCGTCCGTGCATTCATGGCACTCCTGGTAATAACCTTTGAGCTTCATAGATTTCAGCGCTGCGCCGCGTGTGGAGAAAACAGCCGTATAGTCGGATGTTTCCACTGTGATATCACGGGGCGGCGCTTCCGGTTGGGCGATAACCGGTTTCGTTTCGGATCTGGCGACGGCGGCTGTCGCAGCCGAAACGTATGTTTCATCCTTTTTGACTTGTCCAGCCGGCTGTTGAGGCTTTGCGGCTTTTTGCGGTACGGGCGGTTTGATAAAAAAGATTTGATAAACCAAAAGAACAGCCAGTGACAGGACGATGGCTAGAATGGTCCTTTTGTCCATGAGGGTACCTCCAATTTCATTGTTTACTTGACGGGATCGTAACCGCCAGGATGCAGGGGATGGCAGCGCAGAATTCTTTTCACGCCCAGATAGGCCCCTTTTGCCGGTCCGTGCAATTTAATCGCATCAATCGCATATTGAGAACAGGACGGTTGAAAACGGCAACATGGGGTGAAAAAAAATGGTGAAATGCATGCTTGGTACAAACGAATGATGAAAACAATGAAATATGCCAAAGCGTTTCTAAACATATTTTATCCGCCGGTTTTTCGGTTGAAGAGTTCAGTCAATTCTCGCTCTGTTTCCTGATAAGATAAGGGCGGTATGTTTTTCTTAGCCATGACGACAACGTCATGTCCCGCGGGAAACAAGTTTTTGTTACGGCGGAAGAATTCCCGAATGAGCCTTTTTATGCGATTGCGGAAAACGGCATTTCCGGTTTTTTTCGTGACGGTTATGCCCAAGCGTTTTACTTCATTCGATGCGCCGCATGTTATGACGGTAAAGAACCGTGAACTTCTTCTGACCCCCTGTTCGTAAATAATCCGATAGCTGCTTTTATTCGTAATCTTTTCCGTCTTCCGGAAAGATTGGGCTTTCATGCATGGAAGCCCGCCATCCTTGATAGACGATATCACCGTGAATTTAAACGGTTAAACGTTTTCTGCCCTTGGCTCTGCGGCGGCTCAGCACCTGCCTGCCCGTTTTGGACGCCATGCGGACCAGAAATCCGTGCGTTCTCTTTCTTTTGGTATTCGATTTATTGGTCAAAATCTTTTTCATGTTTAAACCCCTAAAAGTAATGAGTCAGCCTGTAAACCATAGTCATGACTATTTGTCAAGGCGAAATTGGAATTTGTCCTTTGATATTGACCGCATCACCCATTCATGCTAGGTAACGCCCTGTAAAATTGAAGATGCGGGTCTCTTGGGCGCCTGTTTTTCTTATCGGTAAAATTTAGGAGGAAATTGTGACTTTTCAGGAATTAATATTTGCACTCGAACAGTACTGGCATTCCCAGGGTTGCGTCATTCAGCAGCCGTATGATATGGAGGTTGGCGCGGGAACGTTTCATCCCGCCACCTGTCTGCGCGCTCTGGGCCCCGAACCATGGAATGTGGCCTACGTACAGCCGTCACGGCGACCGACCGACGGCCGTTACGGCGAAAACCCCAACAGGCTGCAGCACTATTACCAATACCAGGTCATCATGAAGCCGTCACCGGTAAACATTCAGGAACTTTATCTCAATTCTCTGAAAAGTTTCGGCATCGATCCGCTCGAACATGACATCCGTTTTGTCGAGGACGACTGGGAATCTCCGACGCTGGGCGCCTGGGGGCTGGGCTGGGAGGTTTGGCTCGACGGCATGGAAATCTCGCAGTTCACTTATTTCCAGCAGGTCGGGGGCTTTGACTGCAGCCCGGTTTGCGCCGAACTGACTTACGGAACGGAGCGCATTGCCATGTATATTCAGGGCATCAACAACGTCTATGATTTGCAGTGGACGGACAAAGTTAAATACGGCGATGTGCATCACAAAGGCGAAGTCGAATTTTCCATCTATAACTTTGAAGTGGCCGATATTCCGATGCTGCGCAACCTCTTCGACACTTACGAAGAAGAAGCCCTGCGCATTGCCGAAAAGAGTCTGGCGTTGCCCACTTACGATTACTGCCTGAAATGTTCCCACATATTCAATCTGCTCAATGCCCGCGGCGCGATCAGCGTGGCGGAGCGCACCAGCTACATCGGCCGGGTGCGCAACCTGGCCAGGATCAGCGCTGAACTGTATATGAAGCAACGGGAAGAACTTGGTTACCCTCTTTTAAAGAACAACTAGATGATCTGGAGACGAAATGAGTAACGAACTGCTTTTTGAAATCGGCACAGAAGAAATTCCCGCAGGGTTTTTATCCAAAGCGGTGGTAGATATGGAAGAGATTGTCCGTAAAACGCTGACGGAAAAACGAATCGCCTTCGAAGGAATACGCTGTCTGGCCACCCCGCGCCGGCTGGTTCTGTGTATCGCGGAAGTCTCACCGAAACAGGATGATCGGATGATTGAAAAACTGGGGCCCGCCAGAAAGGCGGCCTTCGATGAAAGCGGTCAGCCCACTAAAGCCGCGCTGGGATTCGCCAGAGGTCAGGGCGTGGAAGTCGCTCAACTGGAAACCATCGTAACGGATAAAGGCGAGTATCTGGGGGCGCGCAAGACCATTGCCGGTCAACCGACGGCCGATCTGCTGCCGGATATTCTGAAAAACTTTCTGCAGGCCATTCCTTTTCGGAAATCCATGCGTTGGGCTGCATACGATTTACGCTTTGCCCGTCCGATACACTGGCTGCTGGCGCTTTACGGTGGAAAGGTTGTTCCGCTGGAAATCGAAGACATTGAAAGCGGCGATATGTCCCGCGGACACCGTTTCATGAGCCCCGATCCTTTTTCCGTTTCCGGATTTGCGGATTATCTTTCCAAATCCAGGGAACATTTTGTTATCGCCGATCCCGCCGAAAGAAAAAAAATGATTCTTGAAGAAGCTCAGAAAGCCGCGTCCGCTGTCGGCGGGAAACTCTTCTACACGGAAGATCTGTTGGAGACGATTACATTTATCGTGGAGTATCCTGTGATTGTGCGCGGCAGCTTTGACGAAGATTATTTGAAAATTCCCAAGGACGTTTTAACGACAACGATGATTGCGCATCAGAAATATTTTCCCGTTGTGAATGATGAGGGAAAACTTTTGCCTTATTTCATTGCCGTCAGCAATACCCGCGCCCGCGACCTGGGCGTCGTGGTCAAAGGCAACGAACGCGTGTTGCGGGCCCGTCTGGCCGACGCTTCGTTCTTCTTTGAAGAAGATAAGAAAATTCCGCTGGAAAACCGTGTGGAATCGCTTAAAAAAGTGGTCTTCCATACCCTGTTGGGAACTTCCCACAAAAAGGTCATGCGTTTCCGGAAGCTGGCGGTCAAGATTGCCGCCAAGGTGAAACCTTCGTTAAAGAAAAACGTGGATCGTGCGGCGCTTCTGGCCAAGGCCGATCTGGAGTCGCTGATGGTCGGAGAATTTTCTGAACTCCAGGGCGTCATGGGACGCGAATACGCGCTTTTAGCAGGTGAAAAGCCGGAAATTGCCAACGCCATTTATGAGCATTATTTACCGATCGTCGCCGGCGGCGATTTGCCGCAATCCGATGAAGGCGCGATTGTCGGTATCGCCGATAAGATGGACACGATTGTCGGCTTTTTCGCGGTGGGCATGCCCCCGACCGGAACGGCTGATCCCTATGCTTTACGCCGTCAGGCTCTTGGCGTCATTAATATTATTTTAACGCGCCGCTATGGTTTAAGTTTGCATTCCCTGATCGATGAATGCCTTGCCGCGCTGAAAGATGTTCTGAAAAAACCGGCTGCAGACGTCAAAAAAGACGTGCTGGAATTTTTTAAGGGACGCCTGAATAATCAGTTGATTGCCCAAGGGTATGCTTATGATACGGTGGATGCTGTTTTATCCACGGATATTGACAATCTTGTTTTGGTGATGGAAAAAATTCAGGCCTTGCAAGCTTTCCGGCAAAATCCGGAATTTGAACCTATTTCGGTCGCTTTCAAACGTGTGGATAATATTTTGAAAGATTTTCGCGAGGGACAGGTGGATGTCAACCTTCTTTCCCAAGATGCCGAAATTAAACTATTTTCTGCTTTGGATAGCATCAAAACGCGGGTGGAAAAAGGTCTTGCCGAGAAAGACTTCAACACCGCGCTCAATAAGCTTGCCGCACTGCGTCCCCCCGTGGATGCTTTTTTTGAGCACGTCATGGTTATGGATAAAGATGAAAAAATCCGTTTCAACCGACTATCGCTTCTGGCGGAGATATCGGCGTTGTTCCATAAAGTTGCCGATTTTTCAAAAATTGTGACCGCCGGCTGATGGATTATGGCGGATTTATCTTAGGCTTTTCAGATGCATGGCGTAAGAATCAGTTTCATTGACATTCATTTCAGTGCTTGTTAGAATGACAGCATTATAAATCTTAGCAGAGCAGATGGAGAAGTTGCGTTATGGTTGTTCAGCCTAAATTCAATTCACAGATCAACGTGGATGAAGAACTGCGAATACGCAAAAGTCTTCAGGAAATCACCAATCACATTCATGCGGCGCAGAATATTCCCCAAATCCTGGTCGAATTGAAAGATGGCATCCTGAATATATTTAATGCTCTTTCCGTGACGATTTATGTCGTCGATCAGGCCCGCAATGAAATTTATTCCATGTTTTTAGCCGGCTCCCAGCTTAAGGAAATTCGCGTGCCCATCAACAATCGAAGCATTGCCGGTTATGTGGCCAGCACATACAATAT
Source organism: uncultured Smithella sp. (assembly GCA_964491435.1). Classification (GTDB taxonomy): domain Bacteria; phylum Desulfobacterota; class Syntrophia; order Syntrophales; family Smithellaceae; genus UBA8904. The sequence goes on along the minus strand of CAZBGE010000075.1, from coordinate 2,090 downwards.
CGTTAATCTTGGCGACGCTTACAATCAGGCGGAACTAAAAGCTTTGGATTTTGAACTGACTTTCGATTCCAGCTGGGATAAGAAATCAGGGTTCAGGACCAAACAAATCCTGGCCACGCCTGTTTTTTATCAAGACAAGCTTATGGGTGTTATACAAATCCTCAACCGGAGAACGGGGGATAGTAAATTCACTGAAGCGGAAATCGCTCTAGCGGTGGAAATCTCCGAAGTTTTAGGCGTTGCCTTTCATAATCAGCAGCGTTTTGCGCGCCGCCGGAAAACGCGTTTTGATTTTCTGGTGACCCGCGGCTTAGTCAACGACGAAGAATTGGAAGCCGCTTGGGATGAGGCGCGAGAACAAAAAGAATCCATCGAAAAATATCTAATGAACAAATACAGAATTTCCAAGGATGATATCGGCCGTTCTTTTGAGGAATTCTATCGCTGCCGGTTTATTACTTTCAACGATAAAACCATTATTCCCGGCGATTTAACAAAAAACTTGAAAAAGGATTACCTCTATCGTGAATTGTGGGTTCCTCTGGAAAAAATTGATGGCAACATTCATGTGATTGTTGATGATCCCAACAACATCATCAAAAGAGACGCCATCGAAAATCTTCTCAAAACAAAAAAAGTGAAGTACGACGTCGCTTTGCCTGAAGACATTTTAAAATACATTAACCTCTTTTTTGGATCCGCCGACAACGGACAATCATTCACCGATCTGTTAGGCAAGATGGAGGATGAAGTAGGGGGCGAGGAGGAAGAAGGCATCGATGCCGTTACGGAATCCGACAGTGTGATTATGCAGCTCGTTAATAAAATTATTAACGATGCCTCCGTCCGCCGCTGTTCCGACATTCACGTCGAGCCGAATATCGGCAAAAAAAATGTGGAAATCCGTTTCCGTGTTGATGGCGACTGCGCCATTTATCAGACGGTTCCCTTCAGTTACCGGCAGGCGCTTATTTCCCGTATTAAGATCATGTCCAATTTGGATATTACCGAGAAGAGAAAGCCGCAAGACGGCAAAATTAAATTCAGAAAGAGTTCCGGTGAAGACTTGGAATTGCGCGTGGCCACCATTCCCACGCAAGGCGGCGTTGAAGACATCGTCATGCGGCTTCTGGCGAAGAGCGATACCCTGATGCCGCTGGATGGAATGGGATTGCTGAAGCGCAATTTGGACGAATTGATCAAGGTTATCACCAAACCCTACGGGATGATTTTAGTCGTTGGTCCAACTGGTTCCGGAAAGACAACAACCCTCCATTCAGCGCTCCATCACATTAACACGCCGGAGAAAAAAATCTGGACAGCCGAAGACCCGGTGGAAATTACGCAATACGGACTGCGTCAGGTGCAAGTGCAGCCGAAAATTGGGTTTGATTTCGCGGCGGCCATGAGAGCTTTTTTGCGCGCCGACCCGGATGTCATCATGGTCGGTGAAATGCGCGATTTTGAAACCGCCAAGACAGGCGTCGAAGCCTCGCTGACGGGCCATCTCGTTTTCAGCACTCTTCATACCAACAGTGCTCCCGAAACGATCACCCGTCTGCTGGATATGGGCATTGATCCTTTGAATTTCGCCGACGCCCTGCTGGGTATTCTTGCCCAGCGTCTTGTCCGGACGCTATGTAAAAGCTGTAAGGAAGATTATCATCCGACCAAGGACGAATTTGAGGAAATTGTTGAAAGTTACGGAGCCGATGCGTTCGCGAAACTGGGCATTACCTATGATGATAAGTTCAGGCTTCAACGTTCCCGAGGTTGCGACGCTTGCGATAAAACCGGGTACAAAGGCAGGCTGGGAATTCATGAACTGGTTGTCGCCACCGATTCCATTAAAAAGTTGATCATGAAAAAGGAGCCGGTTGAAGTTCTTCGCGCCAAAGCCATGGAAGAAGGCATGACAACACTTCTTCAGGACGGCATCCAAAAAGCGCTGAAAGGTTTGACCGATTTTAATCAGGTTCGCCGGGTTTGCATAAAATAATCCTGTCAAGAAAATTTTTTTGGGGCGCGGATTTTTCTGAGAGAATGATGGCGCTTCCATGGACGGAATTGTTTTGGGACAGCCGATCTGC
>CAZBGE010000074.1:12191-15825 GCA_964491435.1 uncultured Smithella sp. | reverse complement strand
CCTGTTTGGCCATATTGTCATAGGTAATTTCCAGCATTGATTTTGCCTGGGATGAACCGTCTCTGCCATTGCCATAGACAGTTCCGGCCCCTAAAATCAATAAACAGACAAGAAAACTGATCAATCCAAATGAAAGCCTTTTTTCGTTATTCATGTTTTGCCCCTCCTGCAAAATGATTTATGGTAAATTCCATAATCTTGTGACTGTCTTTTCTTCAGTTAAACTAATAGCAAATTCGAATATTTTGTCAATTTGGATCTTTCATGCGGCCGAAACCACAAATGGCCCTCTGCCACTTCACGTTCGAGAACCTCCGGCGCGTCCGGGGACCGCGCCCTACAAGCCCGGGCAGTCCGCAAACCGGCAAACGCTGGTCCGGCGAAATTCTGAACCGCGCCCGCAAAGCGCCCCGCAAGACCCCGTTTGCAAACAGCCATTTTATTCTTGCAATCTTTTCAAGAAGTTGTAATATGCACGCCGATCAAGCGAACAAAGTAAATTAAAGATAAAAGAATGACGACTGACCTGACCTTCATCACGAATGAAAAAGGTAAACTCTTAAAAAACCGGTTTGATGTCTTAATAAAAGATACAAGGTTCTTTGATTGTTTGGTTGGTTATTTTTACACAAGCGGCTTTTACGCTCTTTATCCGGCGCTGGAAAAAACCGAAAAAATCAGAATCCTCATCGGCATCAGCACTAATAAAAATACTCATGATCTGTTACACAGGGCCAGGCAAGAACAACAGACCTCGCTTCAATTTTCCCATGCTGAAACCAAAAATGAAATCGAAGGTCTGCTGGAAGCGGAAATGGAAGATGCCGCGGACAGCAGCAATGTAGAAACGGGTGTCGTCCGGTTTATGGAATGGATACGAGGCAAAAAGCTGGAGATTCGCGCATATCCGTCTCAAAATATTCATGCCAAGCTTTATATTATGAGTTTTAATGAAGGAGATCGGGATACAGGCCGTGTCATTACAGGGTCCAGCAATTTGACTCAGGCTGGCCTGGTGGACAATCTGGAATTCAACGTTGAATTAAAAAACAGCGCCGATCATGATTTTGCCAAAAAGAAGTTTGAAGAGCTCTGGAAAGATTCCGTAGATGTCAGTGAAAAGTACCTCCAGACCATCGAAAATAAAACATGGCTCAATCAAAATATCACACCCTATCAGCTGTACTTAAAACTCCTGTACGAATATTTCAAAGATGAATTAAGTCAGAGCGATGAAATATTTGCCCGCTATCTGCCACCGGATTTCAAGCGGCTCGAATATCAGGAACAGGCGGTGCTGAACGCCAGGAAAATACTGGATGAATACGGCGGCGTTTTTGTTTCGGACGTTGTCGGCCTGGGGAAAACGTATATCGCCACGATGCTGGCCGGGCAGATTGACGGCCGGACACTCGTGCTTGCGCCGCCCATGCTCTTGAAAGAGGATAATCCGGGTTCCTGGAAAAATGCTTTCTCCGATTTCAGAATTCACGCGGATTTCGAATCTGTCGGAAAGCTGGACGATATCCTGGATAAAGGCACGGAAAAATATCAAAACATCATTATTGATGAAGCACACCGCTTCCGGACCGAGTCGAACGTCACCTATGAAAAGCTGGCCCAGATATGTCGAGGCAAGAAGGTTATCCTGGTTACGGCAACGCCTTACAACAATTCACCGAAGGATATTTTAAGCCAGATCAAGCTTTTTCAAAAAGCGAAGAAAAGCACGATACCCAATCTGCCCGATCTGGAATCATTCTTTAACGGGCTGGATAAGAAATTGAAAAATCTGGACCGGCAAAGGGACCATGCCCAATATATTCAAACCGTCAAGGACAATGCGCGGGAAATCCGGGAAAAAGTTCTTAAATATTTAATGGTGCGCCGGACACGGACGGAAATCGCCAGATACTTTGACGCTGATTTAAAAAGGCAAAAGTTGAAATTTCCCGATGTGGAAAATCCCGAACCGTTATTTTACGAACTGAACGATACGGAAAATGACATTTTCAATCAAACCATTGAATTAATCTCCAAGCAATTCAAATACACCCGTTACATGCCCATGCTTTATTTCAAAGGCAAGGTTGACCACCTGGAGGAGCAATCGCAAAAGAACATGGGCAAGTTCATGAAGATTCTGCTGGTTAAAAGGCTGGAAAGCAGCTTTTTTGCTTTCAAAAATTCAGTGGATCGTTTTATCCATTCTTACGAAATGTTTATTCAGGAATTTCAAAAAGGCAATGTCTATGTCAGCAAGAAGCACACGAATAAAATTTTTGAATTGCTGGAAAATGACAACGACGCGGCCATTCAGAAGCTGATCGATGAAGAAAAGGCCGTTCGATATGGCGCCGATGAATTCCGGACTGATGACGAAAAGAACTTCTTTGCCGATTTGAAAAGCGATCTGGACATATTGCATCGAATTAAGCTCTTGTGGCAGAAAATAGACAGAGACCCGAAACTTGTTAAATTTTTTCATGAGCTAAGCCGGAATAAAATACTCAAAGAAAGCAAATTGATCCTTTTTACGGAATCGAAAGAAACCGCCGAATATCTGGCAAAAAATATCAATGATCATTTCCCCGTATCAGCGCTTTGCTATAACGGCGATTCCAGCGAAGCGGCGCGTGATATCGTCATCAATAATTTTGACGATAAAGCGCGGCATCCCGCTGATGATTATGGTATTCTGGTTTCCACCGAAGTCCTTTCCGAAGGCGTCAATCTGCACCGTTCCAATGTGGTCATCAACTATGACATTCCCTGGAACCCCACCAGAATGATGCAGCGTGTCGGCCGCATTAACAGGCTGGATACCAGGTATGACAGAATTCACACCTTTAATTTCTTTCCCTCGCAGCAGGGCAATGATGAGATCAAGCTGCGGGAATCGGCGGAAGCCAAGATCAACGCTTTTCTCACGCTGCTGGGCGGCGATGCCGCGCTTTTAACAGAGGGTGAACCGGTTGGTTCCCATGAACTTTTCAACCGTTTGGTATCCAGGACGACGCTTACCGGTGAAGATGAAAACGAAGCGAGTGAACTGAAATATCTGCGGGTTATTAAAGATATCCGGGATACGCAGCCAGATTTATTTGCATCCATCAAGCGCCTGCCTAAAAAGGCCAGAACAGCCAAAATGGACCAGGAATATCAAGAATCGCTGATCACCTATTTCCGGCGCGGCAAGCTCCAGAAATTCTTTGCCGCAGCAAATGAGGGCGAAGCAAAAGAGCTTGATTTTCTGTCCGCCGCCGCAATCATTGAAAGTCAGGTCAATGATAACCGGCAAAAGCTACCCGAAATATTCTATGATCTGCTGGATAAAAACAAAGAGGCGTTCATTTTTGCCACGACGGAAGAAATGACCCAACTGCAAAGCAAGCGTGGCCGCGACAGCGCTGTCCAGATCCTTACCATTCTGAAGGCCGCATTGAAGGACACAAAGCAGTTTACAGACGATCAGGAATTGTATGTCAAAAAGGTAATACGGGAGCTCAGAGAAGGCGGCCTGCCCAAGCAAACCACCAGGGAAACGCTGGCCGCCCTCAGTAAATTGAAAAACGAGTTGAACAATCCTCTCAAAGTTCTGGCTGCGCTCCAAATGCACATACCGGACCGGCTT
>CAZBGE010000074.1:8487-12091 GCA_964491435.1 uncultured Smithella sp. | reverse complement strand
GTCCAGGTCATGCTGGATAGTGATCTGGCGGAATTCTATGGCGTTGAAGTTAAAAGACTCAATGAGCAGGTCAAAAGAAACATTGAAAGATTTCCGCAGGAATTCTGCTTCCAACTGACAACAGAAGAAAATAATATTCTAAGGTCGCAAAATGCAACCGTAGACAACAGAAACAATTTCAATGACAGGCTTCTTGCACTAACGCGCACACAAAACTTGAAGTCGCAATTTGCGACTTCAAGTTGGGGCGGAAGGCGCAAGGCCAATTATGTATTCACCGAACAGGGTGTAGCGATGCTTTCCGGCGTTTTAAAAAGCGCGAAGGCTGTTCAGATCAGCATTCAGGTCATTAATGCCTTTGTCGCCATGCGCAGGTTTCTGTCCGCTAACGCGGAGGTGTTTCAGCGTCTGACCACGGTGGAAAGGAAACAAATAGAATACAAGACCGAATCTGACCAAAAATTTGAGCAGATTTTCAACGCCATTGAAGCAAAAAGCATCAAGCCGAAACAGGGCATTTTCTTTGATGGGCAGATCTTTGACGCCTATCAGTTTGTTTCAGACCTGATTCGCACCGCCTGCAAATCAATTGTGTTAATTGACAACTACGTTGACGACGCCACCCTGACATTGCTTTCCAAAGCCGGCAAGAAAGTGAAGATTACCATTCTGACCAGAAGCATTTCCAAACAGCTCGCTCTGGATATAAGGAAATATAACGAACAATACCCGGAGATTACGGTAAAAGAGTTTCACAATGCCCACGACCGGTTTATCATGATTGACGGCAAAACCGTTTATCATTTTGGCGCTTCTTTGAAAGATTTGGGTAAAAAATGGTTCGCCTTTTCCAGATTTGATAAAGACGCATTTACACTAATGGAGAAAATTACGGATATTGTTAAAGAATAATCATTGGCGCATGTAGATCGGGAAAAGAATTTGACATGGATCAGCAGCAGGCAAAGGATCTCGTTAAAGGAACGCTGGAAAAGCGGTTTGATAAAAGCCGCTTCACTCTTTTTATCAAGAATTTTTTAAATGAAGTTGACACCTCCCAGAGCGCATCCTTCATTAATCAGGGCAACTACATCCCCGATGCCTATAAACCTTTTATAAGTTCTCTGGAGCGAATTGGTAAATATGCTTCAGGCAGCCACGCCGTTGATGTCCTCATCGTCAAACTGAAAAAAGAAACTGCAATCGATCGCGCCCGCACGATGCAAAGAAATTTCATTGCCCGCTACTTAAACGGCAGCCGTGGAAGCAAACTCAGGGACGCCGCGCTGGTTGCCTTTGTTTCGCCGGACCAGGAAGACTGGCGCTTTTCACTTGTCAAAATGGACTACCGGTTTGAAGAAAGCAAAAACGGCAGAATGAAAGTCCGGGAAGATTTCACACCCGCCCGCCGCTGGTCATTTCTGGTGGGTGAAAATGAAAACAGCCATACGGCGCAAGCCCGCTTGTTGCCCATTATGGCCGATGACGGCCATCCGCCGACACTGGCGGAACTCGAAGATGCTTTCAACATCGAAAAAGTCACCAAAGAATTTTTTGAAAAATACCGTGAATTGTTTCACTGGACCAAGGATGAACTGGATGCTGTTGTGTCAAAGGATGAAAGAATTAAAAACGACTTTGCCGCCAAGAATGTCAACACTGTGGACTTTGCCAAGAAGCTTCTGGGCCAGATCGTATTTTTGTATTTCCTGCAAAAGAAAGGCTGGTTTGGCGTGGGCCGGGATCAGGCCTGGGGCCTGGGGTCCAAACAGTTCTTGAGGGAACTCTTTGAGAAAAAGCATGGCGATTATAACAATTTCTTCAACGATATTCTCGAACCTCTTTTTTATGAAGCACTGCGTATCGACCGCAGTCACGATGACCATTATTACAGCCGCTTCAACTGTAAAATCCCATTCCTCAACGGCGGGCTTTTCGACCCGATGAACAATTACGATTGGGTGCATACAGACATCCTGCTTTCCAACGATTTATTTTCCAATAACCGGAAAACCAAAGAAGGCGATGAAGGCAACGGCATTCTGGATATTTTTGACCGCTATAACTTTACCGTCAAAGAAGACGAACCTCTTGAAAAAGAAGTAGCCATCGATCCGGAAATGCTGGGGAAGGTCTTTGAAAACCTGCTGGAAATCAAAGACCGCAAATCGAAAGGCACGTATTACACGCCGCGCGAGATCGTCCATTACATGTGCCGGCAAAGCCTTGTCCATTACCTGTTTACCCGCTTCAACGGCGGCGGAACCTTTTTTGAGAAACCCGGCGTTGCGCAAACGGACATGTTCGGTAACATTGGCGTCAAGGGCCAGCTCGATTTGACCATTGCCAACCACGAAACAACGGCCATCCCGGAAAAAGATATCGAAACCTTAATACACTTTGGAGAACGGATAGCCGAAAATGAAGCCCGTGTATTGAAAGAAGGACGGGAAACCAGCCGGTATTATCACCAGATGCCGGAAAGTATTCGCAACCATGCTCAGGAAATTGACGAAAGCCTTGCCTCGATTCGGGTATGCGACCCCGCCATCGGCAGCGGCGCTTTTCCCGTCGGCATGATGAGCGAAATCGTGCGGGCGCGTCATGTGCTTTCCCATTTTGTTCCAAGCCATAACCGCACACCTTATGCCTTCAAACGGCAATGCATTGAAAACTGTCTCTACGGCGTGGATCTCGATCCCGGCGCGGTGGAAATTGCCAAGCTCCGGCTCTGGCTTTCACTGGTGGTCGATGAAGACGATATCAGAGAAATTCAGCCTCTTCCGAACCTGGATTATAAAGTCGTTTGCGGAAATTCTCTTCTGGGGTTTCCGGCAGGCTGGGATTCGGATGTGACCAAGGAAATCGAATCTCTAAAACGGGAGCATTTCAGCGAGACACACCCCGCAAAGAAAAATGCGTTGAAAAGTAAAATCGATGGCAAAATCAATGAGAGGTATAAAAATTCATTAAAGACCTTTGGCTATTCCATTGATTTCGACTTTCGGACTACATTTTCCGAAGTCTTTCATGAGAAAAAAGGCTTTGACGTGGTCATCGCCAATCCGCCATACGTCCGGCAGGAATCCATCAAAGCGTTAAAGCCAGACCTGGCAAAGGTTTTTCCGGGATTTTATTGCGGCACGGCCGATTTGTACACCTACTTTTACAAAAAGGGGATTGAGCTGCTGAAAGCCAATGCACATTTGTGTTTTATCGCCCCCAACAAATTCATGCGCGCCTCTTATGGTAAAAACACAAGACGTCTTCTTGCCGGAGAAGTGACCCCGAAGCAGGTGATCGATTTTGGCGACCTGCCCATCTTTGACGCCACAACCTACCCTTCCATTATCCTCGTGCAAAAATGTAGGGCGCGTTCTCAGAACGCGCCGCTGTCCCTTGCCAGTGACGGATTGTTCGGGGAACAATCCCTACAGGTTGCCACCTTTACCGATATTTCGCAGATTGAGAATCCGGAACAAACCATTAAAGAAATCGGTTTTAAACTTTCACCGGACGACCTGAAAGACGAAGGCTGGACGCTGGAGCGGCCGGAAATACTGGCGCTGATGGATAAATTGCGCAAAGCCGGAAAACCGCTGGG
>CAZBGE010000074.1:0-8387 GCA_964491435.1 uncultured Smithella sp. | reverse complement strand
CAAAAAATCCTGGCGTTGGAACAATCTGCGGCGCGTTTGGGAAACGCGCCCTGCAAAACCCCGGACAGCCCGAATGTGTGCAGGGCGCAATCCCCGATTGCGCCGCAAACTGATGTTTCCAAGCTCGAAGCCGAAATTGACCAGATGGTCTATCAACTCTATGGCTTAACCCCGGAAGAAATCGCCATTGTGGAGAGGAAATAATGTATGATGTAGGGACTGCTCCCCGAGCAGTCCGGCGCAGGTAAAAATCTTGAAATATCATTCCGGATGTGGTTTATTGAAGCCGCAGTTGCAATCCGTTTCCATACAGGCCGGGCGGGGGCGCCGATGAATGCTCAATACGAAGTAAGAAATAATTATCTGTTTTTAAAAATGACGGGGCCGTTTGACGTCAAACATTCCAATAAAATCATTTATGAGATAACCGAAAAATTACTGACAAACAATTTGACCAGGGTTTTTCTTGATGTGACGGACGTGACGGGCATTGATGAAAGCTCCACGACAAAACTGTATAATTTATCCTCTTTAATGTCCCAGTCTTTTCTCGCGGGAACAAAGGTGTCTCTGCTGGAAACGAAAGAACAAATCGATAACCATAGCTTGTTTGAGGATGTGCTGGCCAATAGAGGGTATTCCGTCAAGGTGACGGCGGAACGGGAGGAAGGTCTGAAATGGCTGGGCGCGCCTTTGGAAGAAGAATCATAAAAAAATTATCTTGTGTGATTGTGAACCGTTATGAAAACAAAATTCGCCATAAAAGATGATTGTCTGTGCTTGAAGCTGACTGGTTCTTTTGACGCGGATGAGGCAAAGGAAATCATTGGCCGGATAGCTGAAGAATTGCACGCGCGCAATTTTACCAATTTCTTCCTTGATATTACGGAAGCAAAGGGGCTGGAAGGTTTTGAAAAACCCGTCCGTTCCATCTATGATGTGTCATTATTGCTTTCCTCGTCTCTTCCCAAAGCAACAAAAATATCCTTGCTGGGAACAAAAGAACAAATCGGTTTCAATAGTTATTTCAGGGATTTTATGATGAGCGAAGGATTTTCCGTCAAGCTCGCAACTGGACGGGAAGAAAGTCTGAAATGGCCGGGCGCATCTTTGGATAAAGCATCATAGAATTTTCACCCTTTCCCTTCGCCCTGTCCCGTCAAGCATGCTGATAACCGGCCGCCGGTCTGTCATCAATCAAGCCTTGTCCTCAATAAGGATGACGGCATGTTTTTTTCCTGAAAGAGGAATCAGACGTTAACCGTTTGAAATTCTTTTCTTGTCTTTGCTCAGTTTGTATTCGATACTGTCAATGAGCGCCTGCCAGCTGGCCTCAATAATATTTTCGGAAACGCCGGTCGTGCTCCAGACTTCCGAGCCGTCCGTCGAATCGAGCAAAACACGGACATTGGCCGCCGTGCCCTCCGAACCTTCCAGCGTGCGCACCTTAAAGTCCACCAGATGCATTTCCCTGATTTGCGGATAGAACTTGGTCAGCGCTTTGCGCAGGGCATGGTCCAGCGCATTCACCGGGCCATTGCCCTCGGCGGCCGTCAATTCCTCCTCGCCGCCCACGGATATTTTTATCGTGGCCTGGGAAAGACAGGGATTGTCCAGTGTGCGTGATGTCACGACGCTGAAGCATTCCAGATTGAACGGCTCAACAAACTGGCCGATGGCTTTTTTCATCAAGACGGACAAAGAACCGTCGGCGGCGTCGAACTGATAACCTTTGTCCTCCATCAGCTTAACTTCATGGACAACTTTACCCAGAGCATTCTTTTTGGCCAGATCAATTCCTAAGGCCTTGGCTTTATAAGCAATATTGCTTTTGCCGGCCATGTCGGACACCAGCACGCGCCGGCTGTTGCCGACCAGCTCCGGTTCCATGTGCTCGTAGGCCGCCGCGTTTTTCGTCACGGCGTTGACATGTACGCCGCCCTTATGAGCAAAAGCGCTTCGTCCGGCAAAAGGACGCGACATTAAAGGCGGAATATTGGCCACATCGCTGATGTACAAGGAGAGGTTGGTCAGTTGGCGAATCGATTCCGGCGGCAGGCAATTCATTTTCATTTTGACTTGCAGATTGCCAATGATGGAAATCAAATCCGCGTTACCGCATCGTTCGCCATAGCCATTGATTGTTCCCTGCACCATTTTTACGCCTTCGCGGACCGCCGCAATGGAATTGGCCACGGCCAGCCCGCAGTCGTTGTGCACATGGATGCCGGACTGGCTCAGGGGAACAACGGAAGAGATTTTTTTGAGTATTTCCGAGATTTCATGGGGCATGGCGCCGCCGTTTGTATCACAGAAAATAATCCTGTCGGCGCCCGCATCCAGGGCTGTTTTCACAACACGGACGGCATAACGGGCGTTATTTTTGTAACCGTCAAAAAAATGCTCGGCGTCGAAAAGCACTTCCTTGCCTTGGGACTTTAAGTAGGAGATCGAGTCGCGGATCATGGACAAATTTTCATCCAGATCGATTTTCAGGATGTCGGTGACATGCAGGTCCCAGGTTTTACCGAAAATCGCCACAGCCGGTGTTTCAGCCTTGATCAGCGCTTTGAGGTTCGGACAGGCATCGGGGCGAATGTGCGGTTTGCGCGTGGAACTGAACGCGGTCAGCTTGGCATGCTGAAAAGCCTCTGATTTCGCCATTTCAAAAAAGCGCATGTCCTTGGGATTGGAGCCGGGCCAGCCGCCTTCAATATAATGGAAGTGAACGTCGTCCAGCTTCCGGGCGATGCGCAGCTTTTCTTCCGCGGAAAAGGTGACCTGTTCTCCCTGCGTACCGTCGCGCAGCGTGGTATCGTAAATCAAAATTGTGTTTTTTGTCATCAAGCCCTCTCCTTCAAAAAAAATCCGCTGCCGGTTTTCCTGGCAGCGGATGGGAATATTGCTTATGGAAACATACAGCTACCCCATGGCCAGGCCTCCTCTGGGGAAGCGAATTATTGCGTTGATAATTATTATGCCTGCATGGTCCATCATCTGTATCACACCATTAAATAACGAATTTTCCTGCATATTAATTTTTCAAGAGGATTTTGTCAATCAAAATTCATACGGCCAGGGTCATTTCGAGGTAATTTTCATTTTTCCCATGTCCAAACAAATGACGGAGAGCTGCTTTTGCCGGTCAGCGCGCACGCTCCTCCGCATGAAGAATGTTTTTTCCCATTTTCCAACAGGAAATTCCTTTACTTATTGCTTGAAAGTCGGGCGCGAAATAGCGTATATGCATTCAACCGGAAAAAAATAAGGAGAGAGCAAGTTATGTCCATATTGAGCAGATATGTTCTTTGGTATATTCCTAAAGAAGTCCAGGAAGGAGATTTGGATACCTTCCGGCGCGCCAGACAGTTTATTACTTTTTCTCAGATTGCCCCCGTATTTTTTATTCCCAATATCATTAAGTGGGCAAAAATCGGCTCGACGGAGCTGGCCGTCAGCATGGCTGGCGTCATGGTCCTGATGGCGTTTGTTCCCTTTATCTGCAAACTGACCAAATCCGTCAACTTGATGGGCAACGCGGCTCTGGTCTTGCTGGCCTGGCATTTCGCCTTTCTGCCTGCCTTAACCGGAGGAATGTTCTCTTCCGCCCTGGCCTGGACGCTGGTGTTGCCTGGTTTCGCCTCGACATTTATGGGCATGAGATCCTTTCTGGCCTGGTCGGGAATCATGATCCTGGAAGTGATTGTTTTTATTGTGTTGGGAAAGATGGGCATATCCTTTCCCACTATTTCGCTCACGGCGGAACAAACATTCAGCAATCAGGTGTCCAATCTCATTGGTCCGCTGGTGGCCCTTTGCGCCACTTTCTATTTCAACAATACCGGCCTGAAAACAGCCCTTGAAACGCAGAACAATCTGAACCAAGAAAGTAAAAAAGTGGCGGAAGACGCCATTATCGCCAAGCAGGAAATGGAAGGCATGTCCCTTTCGTTAAGGGATACTTTTGAAAAAGTCGGCGAGAATGCCACCACTCTTTCCGAAACATCAACGGAAATATCCTCCATGGTTAAAAATAACGCCAGTCTGGCCAATGAGGCGGCCGGCCTGATGGCGCAGTCCGAAAGCGCCATCAAGGAAGGAGTGGGAGTGATGAATCAGCTTGCCTCTTCGATGGAAAATATCACTTCCGCTTCCCAGGAAGTTAAAAAAATCATCAAAACCATCGATGAGATTGCTTTTCAAACAAATCTCCTGGCGCTCAACGCCGCCGTCGAAGCCGCTCGCGCCGGTGAAGCAGGCGCGGGATTTGCCGTGGTCGCCAATGAAGTGCGGAATCTGGCCGGACGGTCGGCGGAAGCAGCGAAAAACACCGCCGCTCTGATCGAAGGCACGGCGAACATGGTCTCCGAGGGAAAAGGCTTGTCCGATAAAACAGCCGGCAAACTCAGCCAGATTCAGGCCCAGGTGGGGAAAACGGCGGCACTGGTCAATGAAATTGCGGCAGGCTCCCAGGAACAGGCGCGCGGCGTGGACAATATTGACCAGGCCATTTTTGAACTGACCAGAATTGTGAAAAATTAAATGCTGAAAAGCATGGCCGCCTGGCGCGGGGCGCTGGTTTCTTTGTATCAGGCGTTGAGACGCGCGCACAGGTTTTGAAAACAATCCAGCAGACAACCATCGGGAAAAACTGTGGACGGACTGAAATTTTTTCACCAGCTTATTATTATTCTTAGTTTTTCCATTCCGGTTGTCTTCCTCTTTAATAAAATCAAACTGCCTTCCATTATCGGCTTTCTGATCACCGGCGTCATCATCGGCCCGTTCGGACTGAAACTGATCGACGACACGGCCGGCATTCAACTGATGGCGGAAATTGGCGTTGCTTTCCTTCTCTTTACCATCGGCATCGAAATTCGTCTGTCCCGCTTCCTGAAACATTTATCAGAAATTCTCCTGACGGGCGGCTTGCAGATTCTCTGCACGGGGCTCGTGGGTGTGCTGGTTGGCCTGGCCATGCAGTTGAGCGTCAGCCAGTCGCTTTTTGTGGGCTTTCTTCTGGCCCATAGCTCATCGGCGCTGATTTTAAAAATCCTGAAAGACCGCAAGGATGAAGGTGCGCCGCAGGGGCGGATTTCCATCGGCGTCATTTTGCTTCAGGACATCATGGTCGTGCCGATGATGCTGCTTATTCCGTTTCTTGCCGGCAACAGCGGCCCCGATCCGCTGATTATTATCTGGAAACTATGCAAATCCATCCTGATTATCGCCGTGCTGCTGGCCGCCGCCCGCTACGCCATTCCCTTTTTACTGGAACAGCTGGTCAATATGAAGATGCGCGATGTGCTTGTCATCGCCTCCGTGGTGATTACCATGGGCATCGCCTGGATTACGGAATCTCTGGGCCTGTCGCTGGCCATCGGCGCATTTCTGGCGGGACTCGCTTTATCCGACACGGATTTCACCCATCAGATCATCAGCGATATCAATCCGTTTCGGGATGTTTTCCTGTCGGTCTTTTTTGTTTCCTTCGGCATGATCCTCAATCTGGATTTTCTGCGGGCCAATGCGGCCTATATTCTTTCCACATCCCTGGCCATCATCCTGATCAAACTGGCCATCGTTTTCGGACTGGTCCGGCTGTTCGGGTACCCGGCGCGCGTCGCGCTGTTCTCCGGCGTGCTGCTGTCGCAAATTGGTGAATTTTCCTTTGTTCTGGCTTCGCAGGGATATAAGAATCAAATCATTTCCGGTTACCTGTATCAGACCTTTATTGGCGCCTCCACTTTGACCTTTATCGCCACCCCTCTTCTCGTTTCACTGGTTTATTATTTATTGACGCGCAAAAACTCGACCGATTTAAAAAAACCGCAGGGGAAACCCGAAGAATATGCGCCTGTATCCAATCATGTGATTATCTGCGGCATGGGACTCAACGGCAGAAATCTGGTGCGGGTGCTCAAGGACACGGCGATTCAGTATGCGATTATTGATTTGAATTTTCAAAAAATTAAAAAATCAAAAAGCAAAGGGGATCAAAACACGATCTGGGGGGATGCGTCCAATGTGGAAATCCTGCGGCGCGCCAATGTGGCGGCGGCCCGCGTGATGGTGATCGCCATTTCCGACCGTTTTCTGACGAAAAGCTGTCTGTCCAACGCCAAAGCGCTCAATCCCAAGCTGCACGTCATTGTCCGGACAAAATATCTGGCCGATATTGAAGAACTGCTGGCGCTGGGCGCCGATGACATCATCCCCGAAGAATTTGAAACCTCCATTCAAATCTTCAGCCGTGTTCTCAAGATGTTTCACATTCCCAACAGCATTATCCTGGCTCAGGGCAATATTATCCGCAATAAATCCTATGGCGTTTTCCGTGAAATACGCTATACGCAGGAAGCCTTTGATCAGATCGGCCAGATCCTGGCGCAGGGGACGATTGAAACTATCTATGTTGCGGCCCAAAACCCCATCGTCGGCAAAAGCATCCGGGAAGTAAATCTTAAAGCACGCTCGGGCGCCCTGATCATCAATATCATCCGCAACAACCAGACCATGACCAATCCGCCCAGCGAATTCATCATCGAGGCGGCGGATCAAATCATTCTGTTCGGCAGCCATGATGCGATTGACACGGCGCTGGTCATTCTGGGCGGCGAGGAAATTCAGGGGCGTTGATCGCCCGGAGAGCATTTATGTCCAGCCATGCGCATCATCATAGCAATGAAAAATCCTGGGGCGGACGTCTGCTGGCGTCCATGGCGCTGAATTTTCTGATTCCGGCGGCGCAGATCTACGGCGGCATCGTATCGGGCAGCATGGCCTTGATCAGCGACGCCCTGCATAATTTAAGTGACTTTGTTTCGCTCGTGATCAACTACGCCGCGTTAATTATTGGCAAACGCGGACCGACTCTCAAACATACCTTCGGCTTCAAACGGGTGGAAATATTCGCCACCCTCATCAGCGTTGCTCTTTTGTACGGCGCGGCTTTTTACATTGGAGCAGAGGCCTGGCGGCGCTTCCGGAATCCGCAGCCCATCACGGGACAACTGGTTATCTGGATTGCATTGCTCGGGTTTGCCGGCAACATTCTCTCCGCTTGGCTGCTGCATGGCGGATCGAAGGTCAATCTGAACATGAAAAGCGCCTTTTTGCATATGCTGGCCGACGCAGCAACATCCCTGGGCGTGGTCATCCTGGGAATTTTGTGGCTGTTTAAACCCTGGTACTGGCTTGATCCGCTGTTTTCCTGGCTGATTGTCGCCATGATTCTGTATGGCGGCTGGGGGTTGATTAAGGACAGCTTGCTGATCCTCATGAACGCGGCACCGCCGGAAATCGATCTGGAAGAGCTTCAACAAGCGTTGGAAGCCATTGAAGGCATTAAAGAAATTCACGACCTGCACGTCTGGAATCCGTCAAGTGAAAGCATCGCCCTGGCCGTGCATATAACCGTGCCCGATCAAATGCTGAGCCGGGTGGATGAAATAGCCGCCAGGGTCCGGAAGTGTCTTTCCGGCGAATTCAACATTGATCATCCGACCCTGCAGTTTGAAAGCAACGGCTGCAATGACGGGGAGCTTTTATGCCGCATGAGGGGAGACAACCGTCACAACCGCCAGCATTAGATGCTGCTCGCCCGGACGCCTGCTGTCCAATCAGCCGGGGCGCGGCGATCTGGCGGATGGCTTTTGCCGGCGCTGCTGTTTCAATAAAAACAGACAGGATTGGCAAACGCTGATTTTATGAGAACGGAAAACTCACGGGGCGCGGAACGGCGGCTTGCCATCCAGCCCACGGATGATCGTTCAATCAGTTTGTCTTCGCCAACTTCATGATAACCGTAGGTATTCCGGCAGGATTTAATCCGCTGTCTTTATTGTCCATAAATCCGGAATTGAAATATAGTTTTCTTGCGGCTTTTCCTTCAAAACATGATTCAGCAAATGTCTGGACAAAGATGTCTTCATAATGATTGAGCCTGCTCATGGCAAATTTCAGCAATGCTCCGCCATATCCCTTCCGGCGGTATCTGTCTGATACGGCAAGCCAAGCTATCTCATTTGATTCTTCAGAAATGACAATGCCGCCCTTCAGCGCACACTCTTCGCCATCCAAATCCGCGCGAATGCAAAAAGCGGTCTTTTGCGATATCGCTTGCCGCAAAGCATCTTGAAACGGCGCTTCATCGGCCATGGGGCCAAACAAATGTTCAACTTCCCTGGCAAGGGCAATCCATGCATCAAAATCTGTTAGCTCAGCATATACAACATTCA
This sequence comes from uncultured Smithella sp., assembly GCA_964491435.1. Lineage (GTDB taxonomy): Bacteria > Desulfobacterota > Syntrophia > Syntrophales > Smithellaceae > UBA8904. Next base: position 147 of record CAZBGE010000074.1, on the reverse strand, counting down.
TTTCTCATCCAAACCTTTGCTCAGTTTTTCCTGCGTCATAACGTGTAAAAGACTGGCATGATCAGGAGATTGTCCGGCTGGTGCGTACAGGGCGGCCATCTGCGCGATGGCTTGCTGGACTTCCTTTCTCTTGTCATCCGGTTCCAA
>CAZBGE010000073.1:0-15886 GCA_964491435.1 uncultured Smithella sp. | reverse complement strand
AACATAGAACCTGATTACAGCCATTTAACCAGCTGATAAGCTGCTATGCCGCCCAGATAGGAAATCAGCAGCGTCATCGCAATGGTCGCATAAAACCATTTGCGGCTGGCCATTTCCTTGCGCAGCACGGCCATCGTGGCCACACAGGGAATAAAAAGCATCATGACCACCAGAAAGGCGGCGGCGGATTCCGGGCTCATGACTGTCGGAAGCGTCTGAACCAGTCCATCTTTGCCCACGGCATAAAGAACCCCCAGTGTCGCCACAACATTTTCCTTGGCGACCAGCCCCGAGAGCAGCGCGGTGACCATTTTCCAGTCCAATCCCAGCGGCGCGCCCAACGGTCCGAGAAGTTTTCCCGTGGAGGCCAGCCAGCTTTCCTCGACAGCGCCCGTCGGGAAATATGATAAAAGCCAGATCAGGAGCGAAACGCCGAGAATGACGGTTCCCGCTTTGCGGATGAAAGAAACGGTTCTTGACCAGACCACCATCAAAATCGTTCTTAAATCAGGGCGGTGATAAATCGGCAGCTCCATGATGAAAGGCGCGTCCTGCTTCCAAAGCATTCTGCCGACAAGCATGCCCGCGATGCCGAGCACGGCGATGTTCAGCGCGAGAATGCTCCAGGAAACGAGGGCCGCGTTTTCACCGAAAATCGCGGCGGATACCAGCGTCAGGACGGCAAGCCGGGCCGTGCAGGGAACAAAAGGAATCAGCAGCAGCGTAATCATCCGGGCCTTGCGTGTTTCGATAATGCGGGCGCCCAGAACGGCGGGGACGTTGCAGCCGAATCCCAGGCACATCGGAATAAAGCTTTTGCCGTGCAGCCCAACCAGATGCATGATGCGGTCCATGACAAAGGCGGCGCGCGCCATATACCCGATATCTTCCAGCAGGGCCATGATGGCGAAGAAGATTAGCAGCACCGGCAAAAACGTCAGCACAGAGCCGGCCCCGCCGATGACGCCGTGGAGCAGCAGTCCCTGGAGCCAGGCAGGCCAGTTTGTTATGTAAGGTTCGCAAAAACCGGTGCATTGCTGAATCAAACCGGCAAGCCGGGTTTGCAACGGCACGCCTGCGGAGTAAGTGAGGAAAAAAACAAAGGCCATAACGGCCAGTAAAACCGGAATGCCGAAAACCGGACGTGTCAGAACGTGATCGATCCGGTCGGTCAGGACAACCTCTCCCATTTTAAAGCGTGACATGGACGCGCGGGTGACTTTTTCAATCCAGTCATAACGGCCGTTGACTACGGCATGCAGCGCGTCTTCATGCTGGATCAAAAGGCCCTGAATCATCTTCCATGCGGTTTGATCGCCGCAGTTTTTAATCAGGGCGGATGCTTCCGGATCGCCTTCCATGATCTTAATGGCGGTCCATTCGGCCGTGTAGGGTTCGGGAACCAGCGGACGGATGGTCTTTAAAATCCGCCGGTAAATCTGGAGATGATCCATGGAAACTTCCGGTTGATTGGGCTTGATGCCCACGCCGTCTGCGGCAAAAGCGGATATCTGACTCACCAGCTCCCTGATGCCGCTGTTGCGCTTGGCGATCATGGGGATCACGGGAATGCCCAGTTCCTCCTGAAGTGTTTTGGGGTTGATTTGAATGCCCTGGCCGGAAGCGACATCCAGCATATTGATGGCGGCGATGACCGGGCGGTTGAGCAGCAGCACTTCGGAAAGCAGATAGAGGCTTCTTTCCAGCGCAGCGGCGTTGAGCACCAGAATGACCAGATCCGGTTTTTCCTGGATGATGAAATTACGGGCGATGCGCTCCTCTTCCGAAAACGCCGTCAGGCTGTAAGCGCCGGGCAGATCGACAATCCGGATCAGGATATTGTTGGCGCGGTGTTCCCCCTCTTTTTTTTCCACAGTTTTGCCCGGCCAGTTGCCGACATGCTGGGACAGGCCGGTCAGGATGTTGAAAATCGTGGATTTTCCGACGTTGGGTTGCCCCACCAGCGCCACGGTGATTTCCTTTTCAATGGCCGGTTCACAAACCGCGTCGGATGGTTCGATTTTATAAACGGAAATTTTGGAGGCCTCTCCCCGCCCCAGCGCGATGCGCGTATCGGAGACCTGAACAATGATCATGCCGCCGCTGACCTGAGCGATGCGGAACCGCGCGCCTTTGACAATGCCCATACCGGCCAGCCGGCTGGTGAGATCGATGCCGCCATCAATGCTGTGAATAATGCCCTGATCGTCTTCGCGTAAGTTGGTTATGATCTCGGGAGGCGCCATGTCCTTTAACTTTCCAGCATCAGCCTGCCAGGCTGACGCGATATTTTTTTAAAATCCGTTCCGGACCGTAAGAGCTTTTTGTCTTGCGCAAATTCTTGTTGCCCACATCTTCTTCCAGATTGAGGTATGGGTACCTGGTCTGCAACTGCCTGGCGGTGTCGTTGAACATAAATTCATAAATGCCATGATAAATTTTGGAGGCTTTGGCGAAATGCAGACAAAAAGTGTCATCGTTGAGCGCCTCGCCAATGATAAATCCCGCCGGGGCGCCTTCGATGTAATATATTGTGCCCCACAGTGCAAGTTCGGAAAGGCTCCGCAGGGCCTCCGTGCAGACAAAAAAATCTGTTTTGCCGGGAGCCGCCGTGGATTCATCCTGCCACCGGCGCAAAATTTCCAAGCCATCTTCCCGCGTTTCGGGAGAGAGGGGCCGCTGCTTGGGGTGGAACTTTCCGAGAAACTGGTTCAAATGATTGCGGTGGCGCGTATATTGTTTCCCGGCAAAGGACGCCATATTTCTGGTCAGGTAGATATAATCCGATTCGCTGTCGTCGCAAGAGATGCGGAATTCATTTTCGGGGAAAAAAGGCAGCCACTCCTCCGGAATCGGAAAGAAAAAATCACCGCCGCTCAATAAATGTCTGAGTGTCTCCGGGGAACAGGTCTGCGGGCAGGAAAGCGGCATGATGTAATTCTGATTCTGGCGGTTGTATGCGGAAATGAAGGTGCCGCATTCTTTCGTCAGGATTTGATAACGGCTCACATTCCGGAACAGATAAACATTGGCGAAGGTGTAGTCCGATATATTTAAGTGCATCCGCCGGAAGCGTTCGGAAAGAAAAGGGCGGTGCGCGAGTTCAATGGTTTCGATAATATCCATAAAATAAGATGTCTTAAATCCTTCTACGTTCTATGACTAAAGATAAAAAATGTGATGGTGCTCACGAAGCCAGAGCTGCCGCTCTTTATAATCCGGGAAGGTCTCTACCACTAAGTTCCAGAATTTTGAAGAATGATTTTTTTCCCGGATGTGCGTCAGTTCATGCACGACCACATAATCAACAACGGCGGGCGGCGCCATAATCAGGCGGAAGCTGAAGGACAGGTGATTATGATACGAGCAAGATCCCCAGCGCTTTCCGGCGGATGTAATCCTCAGGCCGCCGGATTTCAGTTTAAGCATTTTCTCATAAAAATCAACCCGTTCGCTTAAATATTGTTTCGCCCTTTTTTTATACCAGGCAATAAATGCGCCTTTTTTCATGTTCGTGTTTTCCGGGCAGTTCAGAAAAAAACGGTTTCGCCACAGGATAACGCCTGTGTTTTCCAGCGGTTCAAAATATGATTCCAGCGGATAGGCCTGTCCCAGATAATAGAAGCTTTCGCCGGTGGCATAGGTTCTTTCGGTTTCCAGAACCTGCAAGCTTGCCTGTTTGCGCGCCATCATGTCGATCCAGCTCTGCTTTTCCGCCACAAAGCGGTTGATTTCGTTGATGGGCGTATCTTGTGGCGCGTAAACGATGATTTCCGAGTGACTGCCGATTTGCAGGGAAATCGTTTTCTTTCTTTTTCTGCTGCGCTTGAGTGAATATTGAATATGCATAATCCTTACGGCTTTGTGACATAGCATATCAAGCCGGCAAAAGCGAGAGGCAGCAGCGCAAAGGCCGAAGGCGGAAGTCCTGAAAGGAAGAATTCTTTTTTCCGGTGCGGCGATGAAACGTCCAGAACAGGCGGCTGGCTGCAAGATATGAACGAAAAGGACTTCTTTCCATCCCTTCGGGATTGTGGTAGGCAGATTGGCAAAAGTCTTGGGAGGAAAAGCCATTGGAAGACATCCATAAACGTCCCTGGGGGTATTATCAGATTTTGTCCGACGCCCCGGATCATAAAGTCAAACGAATTGTCGTGACAATGGGCGGGAGTTTGAGCCTGCAGCGCCACAAAAAGCGGGCGGAACACTGGTTTGCCGTTTCCGGCGCCGGCCTGGCGACCATTGACGGTAGAGTCTTTTCTCTTGCAGGCGGCAAAGCGGTGGACATTCCGCAGGGTGCAACGCATCGTCTGGAAAATACATCCCCTGGCGATTTGGTGATCATTGAAGTGCAAACGGGAACTTACTTTGGCGAAGATGATATTGAGAGACTGGAAGATAAGTACGGAAGAGTGCAAGGAAGAGCTTAAAACATTCTTGTGTCAAACTGAAACTGAAAGCGGAGCTTAAACGGAACCCATTTTTTTCATTTTGCGGTCCCATGTCTTGCGGGCGGGAAAATCATCATGAAGGAAAATAACCGGAATTCCGTGGCGTTTATCACGGGGGCGTCCAGAGGAATAGGCTATGCCATTGCGAGGCGTCTTGCGCCCATGTGCAGTAATTTGTTCGTTGCTTCCCAAAAAAAGAAAAACATCATGGCCGCAGCCCAAAAACTCCGGGAAGAAACCGGAAGCCTGATTCATCCGCTGTGGGGCGATCTGGTGAAAGGCCGATCCTATGCTGATTCCGCGAAGCGTCTTGTGGAAGCAACAACAAAGCGGATCGACATCCTTGTTCTCAATGCGGCTTATTATGTCGAAGGTTCACTGGCGGAAATCGCCGATGAGGATTTTGCGCGCAATATGCTCATCAATTGTCATTCTGCGCACTACGTCGTATCCGCGTTATTGCCATTTTTAATGAAATCCCCATCGGGAAGAATTGTCATGATCGGATCCGCGGCGGCTTATGAGGCGTCGCCCATTCCAACATATGGAATAGCCAAATGGGGTTTGCGCGGATACGCCGTCAATCTCCGTAAGGAATTGATGGAGAAGAATATTGGCGTTACCTTCCTGTCTCCCGGGGGGACACTGACGGATATGTGGGAAGATGATCATATCCCCGCAGGACGTTTGCTGGAGCCAGATGATATCGGCAAACTTGTTGCGGCGGTGATGACCCTCAGCCCGCAGGCGGTTGTCGAGGAGTTGATTGTGAGGCCCATGCTTGGCGACATCTACGAGTATGAATGATCGAGCCGCGCCGTGGACGGTGTCATGAACAGACGGTGTGAGCAGGAGGGGAGCGGTGTTGAATCTGTTCTCCGTTAAACGGGAGATGCTGCAACGTGCTTTAGGGATCGGGAATGGCGCGCGGGCTGACGGATACCGTTTTTCCCTGCCGGAGCGCATTGCCGGCGTTGGACTTCGCCTGCGTCAACATCCCGGCAAGCCGCTCTATCAAACTTCAGCCTGCGGGGAGCGTCTGGAAAAGGTTGTGATTGGCGATTGCACGGTATATGTGCCGCGCCATGCGTTTCAGCCGTTTGAGCTTCCCATGCTTTACAATGAAGTGTTTAGGCCGGGTATAGTCAATCCCCATGCTTATCTGACCCATGCGGTCTCGATTCATGAGGGGGATTATGTGGTGGATGCCGGTTCCTGCGAAGGGTTTTTCACGTTACTGGCTCTTCGTCATGCCGCTGGCAAAGTTTATGCTTTTGAGCCGCTGCAGCCGCTGTGCGAGGGGTTGCAAAGAACGTTCGCCGCGCACGGCGCAAGAGTCGAAATTATCGGGAAAGCGCTTTCTGACAAGGCGGGCGGTGAGAAGATTGCCCGCGAGGAAGATGAGGGAACCATCTCCTCGTCTCATTTTGACGCGCGGGGCGATGAAATGGTGGAAACTACGACGCTTGACGACTTTGTGGCCGGGCAGGCGCGCCCGCGGATCGATTTCATCAAGGCTGATGTTGAGGGTGCGGAAGTGAAGATGGTCCTTGGCGCGATCCATACGATCAGGCGGTTCAAACCCCGCCTGTCCATAGCCGTTTACCACGAATATGAAAATGCCATGCTGATCAGGGACATTATTCTGGACATGGCGCTTGGTTATACCGTGGAGTTCGGCGGATGTTATACGCTGGAGAAGCCTTATCGCCCGTTCATGCTTTACGCCCATTGTTGATTGACAGCGCCGGCGTACGGTGGCCATTTCTTGCGCGGCGCCAGCGAGAGGGGCGGAACAGGCCGGCGCTCTGCCGAATCCCCGGCTTGGCTGTATGCTGTTTCAGAGAAGCAAGATTTACTTGACACGAAAGCCATGCAACTTTATATACTTCGCGTGCAATAAGCAGGTGTTTCCGCTTACATCATGACAGTCAGAGGTTTTCATGCCGAGTAGATCCGTCCGTATTCCGGAAGACAAATTCATCGAGCACATTTACCCATACATGGGACAGTACCTGGCGGTGGAAAAAAGAATTGCCCGCGCGGCAACCGGCCGCCAGGAAATTGAGCTGGTCTGGAACCGCCATCTTGGCGGTATTTTTATCATCGACGGCATCATTCAGCACACGGATCTTGATGAGTATATTTACGCCGAACTGTTCGCGCATGTTCCTCTGGCCTGCATAAGTTCCCGCGAACCCAGGGTGCTGATCATCGGCGGGGGAGACATGGGGGTGATGGAAGAGGTATTAAAGCATGGCGGCGTCCGGCAATGCGACCTGGTGGATATGGATGCCGGAGTGATAGACTTTGCCCGGCGGTACATGCGGCATATTCACAATGACTGCTGGCGCGATCCGCGCGCTGCGGTTGCAATCAGCGACGGCCTCGATTTCCTGCGCCAAACCACAAATGTTTACGACGCGATTCTGGTGGACGGGACGGATCCGGGCTATCCGGAAATGGGCAACTCTCTGTTTACTGACGATTTTTTTGAGCTGGCACGCGCGCATGTTTCCGAGGGCGGAATGTTTGTCATCGGCAGCGACGTGCCCTTTCACCATCCGCAGGCGGTCGCCCCCATCCAGCGTCGCCTTGCCCGGCTTTACGCCAACGCCGGCGCCTTCCACGGAACCGTGCCGACCTTTCAGGGCGGCGTCACCCTGTTTGCATACGGAATCAATCAAAACGCACCGCTATCGCCCCTGCCGGATCGGCTGCCTCCGGGGCTGCGCTATCTTAATGCGGCGACGCTTGGCGCCTGTTTTGCTTTGCCGGAATACATCCGGCGGCTGGTTGAGCTGGAGGACATTCCCGGCTACGAATGGCGCGGCCATGAATGATAATAACGGTGCGCCGCCGTTTGCCGGCGCAAGGAGATAAAGCGCAATGAGCGATGAGAACGATGATCGGGAGCTGGATGACGAAGAGCCTGCCCCGGGGCAAAAGCCGCCTGACGCGCTGGAAATCATCAGGCTGTTTTCCTCCGTGCTGCGGGCCGATATTTCCGGCCAGAAATGGATTTTTGCCGCGGCCCTTTTTTTCGCCGTCGTTGCGACGGGATGTGAAGCTGCTGCTCCGATGCTTTTGGAAAAAATCATCAACGAGGCGCTGCCCAGGAAGGATTTCCACGCGTTTATCTGGCAGTCCGCCGGCACAGCGGTTTTGATGCTGGGGTTTCTCGTTTTCTGGATGGTGCAGATCAATTTTTCAGTCCGCGCCTGTGAATTTGCTTTCATGAGTTTCAGAAAGCGTCTGGCTTCCGCCATCATGCGGAAGGACGACTCTTTCTATGCGAAGTATTCCTCCGGGGATCTGATGACGCGGCTCAGCAACGATATTGATCTTGTCCAGCAGCACTTCTTCGGATACATCATCTGTTCGCTGGCGGACATTATCTACGTTGCGCTCATCATTGTCTTCCTCTTTTTCTGGAACTGGCGGATGGCCCTGATCACGCTGGCGACGATTCCGGCTTACGCCCTGGTGGTCAAGTTCGCGTCCACGCCAATCAACATCCTGTCCCGGGTTTCGCGCCGGAGACTTTCCTCGCTCAATGACGCGCTCATGGAGATCATCGGCGGACAGCGCACGATCCGCTTTTATCAGCAGGAGCGCAATATGGATAACCGCTTTGTCTCGCGTTGCGCTGACTATGCGCAGGCCAATATCCGATCAACGCGGGCCGAGGAGTGGGCGCTCATCACTATCGACAGTGTCACCACCGCCATGACCATGCTGCCTTTCCTCATCGGCGGGTTGTTTATCTTCAGGGATTCCCGGACCGTCAGCCTGTCCGACCTCATCATTACATACACCTATTTGAATTTCCTGAGCAGCTCGGTTAAATATCCCTTCGAATCCCTGACCAGCCTTTCGCGCATTGCTCCCGCCCTTTCCAGAGTCAAGGAGATTTGTGATTATCCGGAAAAACCGCAAGCGCCGCTGTCCGGAGTGGAGCAGGCCCCTGACGAATTCACCATTGAACTGGAGCGGGTGTCCTTCACCTACCCCGCGGGAAACACGGTTTTGAAGGACTTCTCCCTGAAAATCGCCCCCGGCGAGAAGCTGGCCATCATGGGGCCGAGCGGCTGCGGAAAAAGCACGCTGCTCAATATCATACTGCGTTTTATCGAGCCGGCTTCAGGAACGCTTAAATTTGGAGGACGCAAGGCCTCGGAATACCCCCTGCCTTTCTATCTCTCTTTCTTCTCCTATGTCAGTCAGGATACTTACGTTTTCAGTATGAGCGTCAAGGATAACGTAGGAATGGGATGGTATAATGTGCCGGATGAAAACGTGACAAAGGCGCTGGCCGTGGCGCGGCTGGCTGACGCTGTCCGCGCCCTGCCGCAGGGCGTGGAAACCATAATGGGAGAAAACGGTTTTGGGCTTTCCGGCGGTCAGCGTCAGCGCCTGGCCATGGCGCGGGCTCTGGTCCGCGACCCCGCAATTCTGGTTCTCGATGAGTTCACATCCGCTCTGGACCGGGCTGTTCAGAAAGAAATCCTTGACGATCTGCTTTCCATCTTTGAAACGCAGACCATCGTCTGTGTTACTCACTCGGAGGAAGTTGCCCGGCGCTTTGACCGCATCGTCAGGCTGAAGCCGGTCCAGCAGCAAGGCTGAAATACCGTTCCTTCCACCGGCGTGCAAGACAAAATTGCTTCACGATATCGGAACTGAACAGGGCCGGATGAGCGGACGGCTTTTTAGCCCCAGCCGCTGCCGCATTTTCCCCCGGACGTGTGGCGGCGCTTGCCGCATTTGGCGCGGAAGGGAAACGGAATGTCGTCACGGGGCATGGTTTTCCGGGAATCATAGATATTTTGAAATTCTTTTTTTCTTATGTTATAGGCTTCACCGGTTTGTTGCAGGTTTTCAAGTCTCTTTATAAAATCAAACGGTTTTTGATGATGGAAACATGATGAACGCGGATTTCAAGAAGGAGTTATGGGAAGTTCCGGATGCTCTCCGGATTGTCGCTCACCAGCCTTTGCCCGGGGCGATGATCCGCCGGATCAAGGACGGGCGTTTCAGCTACGGGATGTGGCTGGCCCGCGGAACATCAAAGTTTGCCGCCATGTGGCTGGCGATGGTTTTTTTTGAACTGTCGGACTTCCGTGTTTTTCACCTTCCGTTCAGCGTGGCTGCCAGACGTCCGGGGCATGACCTTTCGAAAATTCTCTATTTTGCGCTTTCCGAGTCGGGAGCCACACCCGAGGTTCTCGATGCGGTTCGCCAAGGGAAAGCTTCGGGTGCGGCATGCTACTGCATCGTCAACGAACGTGAATCCGAACTGATACGCCTTGCGGATGAAGGAACGTTTCTCGATATCGGTCCCGGCGAAGGTTTCACTTTCAAAAGCTTTATCGCGATGGCGCTCCATGCGGCAAGGCTGGCGGACAGCGTTGGCGGTGAATCGAATTTGCTTGAGGGAATGGAGAAAATGGGCGATCTGGCTGACCGGATTCTGGATGCGAATCCGCTTCAGGAACTGTCCGGGATTTTCCTTGCCGCCCGGCGCGCCATGTTTTTGGGAAGAGGGCTCGGGTCTCCGGTTGCGGGCAATCTGGCGCTGAAACTCCGTGAAATACCGATGATTCCTTCCGACAGCAAAAGCACGGAAGAATATTTGCACGGATACGGCGAATCCGCTTCGCGGGAGGACAGCGTCAACGTTATCCTGGTGACGGATGAAGCGTTTCTTTCATCCCAGCTGAAAACGGCGCGGCATTTACAGAACCGGCGGTCCAATTTCATTATCATCTGTCCGGAAGCGCTCAGGCAAGCGATACCCGGGGGCATGAGAACTTTCACCGTTCCAACCCCCGATTCCCCTGTTCTGTCGCCGCTCTGCATGGCCGTGGCCTTCTACCGGATGCTTTACAGCCTGACCATGAGCATGGGCCTCGACGCGGATGATGACAACCTTGTCGGCAAACTGGTTTCACCGGCCAGTTTCCGTGTGATGTTTCCGGAACTGCAGTGATGAACGGAACACTTGTAATTTCGGATATCGACGGCACGCTGATTGATCATCCCCACCTTGCCTCATCTTCCTTCGACCGTAAGGTTCGTGACTGCCGGAGGCTGGTGTCGCTTTTGAAAAAACATCGGATATGTCTTTGCTCCGGGCGGCAAAGACATCATTATGAGAACTTTCAGAAACAGTATGCCGGTGAATGCGTTTTTCCCTGGTTTCTGGTGGCCGAGTGCGGGGGGGAAGTGATTCAAGAGGGGTTTTCGCTCCTCTCCAAACCGCAGGATCCGTTTCTGGCGGCGCTTGAGAAATCTCTGAGATGCTGGGCGTCCGGCCGGGGGTTGCCGATTGATGATGATGAAAGCGAGTGCCGTGTCCAAGGCGTTTGTTTCGAATTGAAGAGGCAATGCCTGGATGTCGAATGGGACATGGACAATCCGATCCTGGATGAGGCAGTGGGCAGGGACTTCGTCAGCTATCTGTCGGACGTGATCGATCCCGTAAAGCTGCAATATCTGGCCTATCCGCTGATCCGCCGCATCAATATCTGTCCGTCCGGCTTCCGGCCCAAGGGTTCAATCTGGCCGGAGATTAGCTCTTTGTTGGGGACGCCGCGCGCCATCTGGGTTGTTGGCGATGAACAGATGGATGTAGAGATGGCAGAAGCGGTGAAGCTTTGCTGGCCGCAAAGCGAAGTTCTTTTCGCCTCGACAAATCCCCGCATTGGCGGAGCTGTGCAATTGTCCTGCGGCGTCGAGGCCGTCGAGTTTATCGAATGGGTGCTTGGAAGTAATTCCGGATGACGCGCTGGATGAAAATTCATCCGGCGCGGTGCGACGATTTGATGGCTACGCCGCCAAACTTAAAAAGAACTGGCGCGCAACCTGCGACCCTTTCGGCAAAACCACGATTGATGCGGCATCCATGGCGGTGAATAAACAAAGCTTCTCCGGTCAGTATTAAGATTCAATTCGTCAGGAGGATTTGGCGGACCCTTTCCAGCTCCTGCTGATTGTCCACTTCCACGGAATCATGGGGAGTGATGACCACCTTGATGGGATAGCCGTATTCCAGCGCGCGCAACTGTTCCAGCGCTTCGAGCTTTTCCAGCTTTCCTTCCGGTAGTCCGGTGAAGACGTCGAGAAAATCGCGGCGGTAGGCGTAAATGCCGTGATGCTTGTAATAGTCGGCCTTCAGCGATTTGTCGCGCACGTAGGGAATCGTCGCCCTGGAAAAATACAGGGCGAAGTTCCGGTGGTCGAAAACCACCTTGACCGCGTGCGGATGCGTGATCTCTTCATCGAGAATAATCTTGTAAATCAATGTGGACATATTGATGGACAAGTCATCCAGCAGCGGCTGGATGACTTCGTCCACCTGTGATGGTTCGAAGATCGGCTGATCGCCCTGAATGTTGACGACGATCGCGTCCGGAGGGAGATGGAGCGTTTTCACCGCTTCGGCAATCCGGTCGGTGCCGGAGCGGTGCGTTGCCGCCGTCATCACGGCGTTGCCGCCGAAATTTTTCACCGCGTCGCAGATCCGCCGGTCGTCGGTGGCCACCGCCACATAGGGCACGGCTTTCGCTTTGGCCACGCGCTCATAGACGTGCTGAATCATCGGTTTTCCGCACAAATCGGCCAGCGGCTTTCCCGGAAAACGGCTGGATTCGTAGCGCGACGGAATAATGCAGACAATCTCTCTTTTCATGAACGCCTCTGTAAAAGAACCTGCCGTTTAGATATTCTTTGCCGCCGTTTCAATCGCCTTTTGGATGGCGTCAAGTCTTTCGGGACTCATTTTGACGGAAATGCCCATGACCAGCGTGCGGCTTAAAATGTCTTCTGCAAAGGGAATGCTCTTGCGGGAGTATTTGACCTTGCCTTTGTTGGCCTTGTCCGCAAACGGATACTTCTTGGAGCTGGCCGTGGAAAACGCCAGGAAATGTTCCCAGTTGGGCACATAGTGCCACTTGTTGTTTTTGTAACAGGTGGTGTCCAGGCCGCCTTCGGAAAGCAGTTTCTGGAATTTGAGCGCCGTTTTTTCGTCCGGCAGGTTGAAGGCCAGGAATGTGGCGGAATCGCCTTCCGGGTCCGGCAGCGTGCGGAATCCCACACCGGGAACCTGCGCCAGAGCGTCTTTGATGACCTTCTTGTTTTTGTTCTGTTCGGCGATGATGAAGTCGAGCTTGCGCAGCTGCGCCAGCCCCAAGGCGCCCTGCAGTTCGTTCATCCGGTAGTTGAAGCCGAGAATGGTCCGGCCTTCCAGCGCGCGGCCGACCTTGGGATTATGATCATGGCCGTGATCGGAATACCATTCCGAACGCAGGTAGAGTTTCTTGTTGTTGGTGATGACCAGGCCGCCTTCGCCGGTGGTGACGGTTTTGTAGTAGTCGAAGCTGAAGATGCCCATGTCGCCCAGGCCGCCCAGCTTTTTGCCCTTGAAGCTTGCGCCGCATCCCTGAGCGTTGTCTTCCAGCACCAGCAGTTTGTTCTTGCGGGCGATTTTGACGATCTTGTCGATTTTGGCCGACGAGCCGCACATATGGACGGGAATGACCGCCTTCGTGTATTTGGTCATCTTCTTTTCAATTTCGTTGGGATCGAAATTGAGCGTGTCGTCGATGTCGCACATCACGGGGATCGCGCCCGCTTCCAGCACTGCTTCATAGGTCGCCAGGAACGTAAAGGCCGGAACCAGCACTTCGTCGCCGGGGCCGACATCCATCGCCGTAAGGGCCACTTTGAGCGCCGACGAACCTGAGGTGACGCCCAGCGCGTATTTCACGCCGCAGTATTTGCAGAATTCCTCTTCCAGCTGGCGGACTTTGAACACGCCTTTTCTTTCCTTGTCAAACCCGTAACGCATGAGGACGCCGGTTTCCAGCACGTCCATGACTTCCTTGATTTCTTCCTTGCCGATCAGTTCCGCTCCTGCCATGTCAATATCCTTCCTTTCTTAAAAAGCTTCCGCGTAAATCGCGATCATGTCTTCTTTGGTCATCTTGCGGGGATTGTTTTCCAGAGGCCGCGCCACCGTCGCCGCCACGTCGGCCAGCGCCGGAAAATCATCCTCCTGCACGCCGAAATCCTTAATGGTGGAGTTAATGCCGCAATCCTCAATTAAAGCTTCCACAGCATCCACCGCCAGGAAGGCGGCTTCGCGCACGGGAAGATCTTCAGTGCTTTCACCCATGGCCTCGGCGACATCGGTAAATTTTTCCAGCGCGCCGGGCAGATTAAACGCCATCACGGGCGCCAGCAGCATGGTGTTGGCCAGGCCGTGGCCGACGCCGAACCTGCCGCCCAGCGGGTAAGACAGGGAATGAACCGCCGTAACGCCGGCATTGGCCAGTCCGATGCCCGCATACAGGCTGCCCAGCATCATCCGTTCGCGCGCAGCGATATTTTTGCCGTCGTGTACGCAGGCGCGCAAATTTTCGGCGATCAGCGCAATGGCTTCCAGGGAGAATATCTCGCTCATGGGAGAAGAGTTGATCGAAGTGTAGGATTCAATTGCGTGGCACAAGGCATCCAGGCCGGTTTGCGCCGTGGGAGCGGGCGGCAGCGAAAGCGTCAGCTCGGGGTCCAGAAGCGCCAGCTCCGGATAAAGGTACGGGCTGTTCATGCCTTCTTTCTTTTTCAGATTCTTGCGGACAAACACGGCGGTAAAGGTGACTTCACTGCCGGTTCCGGCGGTGGTGGGAATCATGATTTTGGGCAGGCCCGCTTTCGGAACCTTGTTCAACCCCAGGTAATCCACGGCGGCGCCCTTATTGGCGGCGATCACGGCAATGGCTTTCGCCACGTCCATCGCGGAGCCTCCGCCGATGCCGATGACGATGTCGCACTTGTTTTTAATGGCGATCTTTGCGCCTTCATCCGCCAGCTCGATGGGCGGTTCCGGTACAATCTTGTCGTAAACGGTGAATTTGACGCCGTCGGAAACCAGAATGTCGGCTATTCTTTCCCGCAGGCCGGTTTTCGCCAGATTATTATCAATAACGATCAGTGGATTCTGCGCGTGATGCTCGCGAATGTGAGAGCCAAGCGCCAGAAGCGATCCGTTGCCGAAAACGATTTTTTTTGCGCCGGTAAACGAAAATGTTTTTCTCATGCTGAATAAGACCTCCGTTGTGTTTAGGTTAATGCTGATGCGTGAAATATATTCCTTATGGTTTCGGCTGCGGGAAGTGCGTTGCGGGACTGGCCGGATGCGTTTCCACAAATTGCCGCCTGCGAACGGTTTGAACTGCAATTCGCGGTTAATGTCAAGTTTTTTGTTGCCATCTGCAAATCATCAAACAGAAGGGGCGTTTCGCCTTGGCCATACATCCTCGTGCAGCCATGGTTCGTTCACCCTTTTGAAGCCTTTATGGTGGCGGGCTTTTCTTGTTTTTTCTTGCAATATCAAGATAATATTGTAATATCCGCTGACGTCCGCAATTAAAAAAACCACGGCTAAAGTACACTTGCGAAAAGCATGCAAGGAATTGATGGAAACACAGGTTAAATCAAAAAAGCGCGTAACCGACCACGGCGAAGTATTGACCGGCAAACGGGAAGTCAATGCCATGCTTGATCTTGTGAAGCAGGAAGCAGAGAGGATTGATTCACGCTTTCTGGAACCGGCCTGCGGCGACGGCAATTTTCTGGCTGAAATTCTCGAACGGAAACTGCGCATCGTCGAGGAACGCTACGGCAGGAGCCAACTAGATTATGAGCGCTATGCCGTGCTGGCTGTTTCATCCATTTACGGTATTGATATTCTGGAAGACAATATCCAACAGTGCCGTCAGAGGCTTTTCGGGATATTTGATTTGAACTATTTGCGATTGTTTAAAAACAAGACAAACGACGGTTGCCGCGAATCTGTCAGGTTCATTCTTGAGCGCAATATCATTCACGGCGATGCGCTCTCGCTCAAAACCGTGGGCGACAATCCGCAGCCGATTGTTTTTTCCGAATGGTCGCCTGTAAACGGCAGCATGTTGAAACGACGGGATTTCACTTTTCATGGCTTGCTTGATCATGCGTCCATGAAAGAATTGCCGTTGTTTTCTGATCTTGGCGACGATGTTTTTATTCCAACACCGCACAAGGAATATCCCTTGACTCATTTTCTGGAGGTGGCCGATGCTGACCAGCGCTAACTACAATCCGGACGTTCTGAGCTGTATTGCCAATCTCAGCAGCGACGAGGTGTTCACGCCGCCGCAACTGGCCAACCAGATCCTTGATTTACTTCCGGCGGACATCTGGCAAAACAAAAACGCCAGGTTTCTGGACCCCGGCTGCAAATCCGGCGTTTTCTTGAGGGAAATCGCCAAACGATTAGACAAAGGGCTGGAAGCGCAGATTCCCGACCGCCAGAAGCGCATCAATCATATCTTTAAAAATCAGCTGTACGGGTTGGCCATTACGGAGTTGACTTCACTGCTTTCGCGCCGGTC
>CAZBGE010000072.1:0-15895 GCA_964491435.1 uncultured Smithella sp. | reverse complement strand
AACCGGATGAACCATAATTTCGAATGAGAGGCGATGAATTTATGAAACGAATAAAAATGACGTCCGTTGTTTTCATGATAACGATGATTTGTTTTTTGCTGTGCGGCGCGATGCCGTCTGTCGCTGCCGATCCGAAGGCTGCCGATCAGAAGACGAAAGAAATTAACAGCCGCCTTCCTCAGTACCTGCCGGATAATGACCGCGAGGACAACGAACTGGCGAAGTGGGGCCTGATCGCTTCCGAGCCGGCACTTATTATCCGCGATGAGAATAATAAACTCGTCTGGGATATGAAACGTTATGACTTTATCAACCATGACGCAACCGCGCCGGATACGGTCAATCCCGCACTGTGGCGTCATGCCAAACGGGGCGTTATCCACGGTCTTTTCAAAGTAACCGACGGCATCTACCAGGTGCGGGGATACGATGTTTCCAATATCACCTTCATCGAGGGGAAAACGGGGATCATCGTTGTCGATCCGCTGATCTCGGTGGAAACGGCCCGCGCCGCGCTGGACCTCTATTACAAGCATCTTCCGAAGCGTCCCGTGACGGCCGTCATCTATACCCACAGCCATGTTGACCACTGGGGCGGAGTGAAGGGCGTCGTTGCTGATGCGGACATGCAGGCCGGAAAAGTCCGGATTATCGCTCCCGAAGGGCTGACAAAGGAAATGATCAGCGAGAATGCTCTGGCGGGCAATGCCATGAAGCGCCGGGCAATGTATATGTTCGGCACGATTCTTTCCAAGGGGGTTCGTGGCCAGGTGGATGCGGGAGTTGGCAAGGCGGCATCCAGCGGCACTGTAAGCTACATCATGCCGACCGAGGAAATCGTCAAGCCTGTCCAGGAAGTGGTGATTGACGGTGTGAAATTCGTTTTCCAGCAGGTTCCCGGAACGGAAGCGCCCGTCGAGATGAATTTCTATCTGCCGGAACGAAAGACGCTGTGTGTGGCCGAAATAGCCTCGCCGACGCTTCATAACTTGCTGACGCCCCGCGGCGCCCTGGTGCGTGACGGACATGCCTGGTATCGCGCCGTCAATGAAACGATGGAACTGTTCGGCGATCAGGCGGACGTCCTGTTTACCACCCACCTGTGGCCGCGTTTCGGCAATGAAAAGATCAGGCAGTATCTGGCCAAACAGCGCGACATGTACAAGTACATCCATGATCAGACGGTCCGTTTGATGAACCAGGGATACACCATGACCGAATGCGCCGAAATGATCCGGCTGCCGAAAAGCCTGGCGGGCGAATGGTACAACCGCGACTTTTATGGAACCGTCAATTTCAACGTGAAAGCCGTTTACCAGAGATACCTGGGCTGGTATGACGCAAACCCCGCCCATCTTCATCCGCTGCTTCCCGAAGAGGCGGGCCGGAAATACGTGGAGTTCATGGGCGGATCGTCGGCCGTTCTGGCGAAGGCGAAAGAAGCCATGCAGAAAGGCGAATACCGCTGGGTTGCCGAAGTCGTGAATCATGTGGTTTTTGCCGAGCCGGAAAACCGCGAGGCGCGCGAACTTCAGGCCGACGCCCTGGAGCAGCTTGGCTACCAGGCCGAATCTCCCATCTGGCGCAATTTTTATCTTACGGGGGCCCAGGAACTGCGCAAGGGCGTCAATAAGCATGCGCCTGTGCAGGAGATGAGTCCGGACATTGCCCGGGGAATTCCCATGGGACAGTTCTTTGATCTTATGGCGGTTCGCCTTGATCCGGAGAAAGCGGCGGACAAGCAGATCAAAGTCAACTGGGTGCTGACCGACACCAAAGAAGTTTACACGTTGACGCTGGCCAACAGTGTGCTGAATTATCAACGGGTGCAAAAGGCCTCTGATGCCGATGCGACGGTGTCGATGACCCGTGAGGTTTTCAATGCAATAGCCACCAAGCAGGCCACACTTGCCGGACGGCTTCTGGGCGGGGATATTCACATCGAGGGGTCGAGGCTGAAGCTTCTGAGCATGATGTCCTGCATAGAAGAACCTGATCCCTGGTTCAACATCGTCACGCCTTGAGAGGAACGGGAGCGGCTGTTCAGTTGAGGTTTTCCAGCGGAGCGAATCAGGGATTCTTGGGATAAGTTGGATATTGAGAAAACTATGTTTGCTGGGCATTCATTTGGAAGTCTGATGCTTGACCGCAACTATTGCCTTGACATTATTCTTCACATCCCTTAGCATACCGCAAATTAAAAAGGCACGTCATGTACTCGAAAAAAATCGTTATTCGCTACACTCCGGAAATTGTCCAGCAGCCGGTTGTGTATATGCTGGCACAAAAACATAATCTGGTTTTCAATATTCTCAAAGCAAGAATCTATCCACGCCGTGAAGGGGTGATCGTTCTGGAACTTTCTGGCCAAAAAGAAGATTTCGATCGGGGCATCCATTTTCTGAAAGAGATGGGACTGCATGTCGAGTCTCTTGCCAAAAGTGTTTATCAAAATACCGATAAATGCGTTCACTGCGGGTCCTGCACCGGGTTTTGCCCAACCGGCGCCTTATCTTTTGAACAAAACACACAAAAAGTATTATTTGATCCTGAAAAGTGCAATGGTTGTGAAATGTGTGTTTCCGCCTGCCCTGTTCGTGCGATGGAAATTAACTTATTATAATCATTTAGATATTCTTCGAAAGGCTTCCAAGATATTCATGAACGCAAACAAAAACGGTTTCGATAATGAAAAATACATCACTCAGCAGACGGAATCGATACTAAAACGTGTAGAAAGGTTCAACAACAAGCTTTACCTGGAATTTGGCGGTAAACTGCTTTATGATTATCACGCATCCCGCGTACTGCCCGGCTATGATCCTAATGTCAAGATGCGGCTCATTAAAGAGCTGAAAGACCGGGCGGACATTTTGCTTTGCATTTACGCTGGCGATATCGAACGGAAAAAAATACGCGCGGACTTCGGCATCACTTACGATACGGATGCGATGAAGTTGATTGACGATCTGCGCGGTTGGAACATCACGGTCATGGGTGTCGTCATTACCCGGTTTGAAAATCAACCGTCGGCTGTTTTGTTTAAAAACAAGCTTGAGAGAAGGGGCATTCGGGTCTTCACCCATCATTTCACAAAGGGGTATCCAACCAATGTGGAGATGATCGTCAGTGACCAAGGCTACGGCGTCAATGATTATATTCCCACGGAAAAACCGCTGGTGATCGTTACGGGACCGGGACCGGGCAGCGGGAAACTGGCCACCTGCCTTTCTCAGCTTTATCACGACTATAAGAGAGGCATTAAATCAGGCTATGCCAAATTTGAAACATTTCCTATCTGGAATCTTCCGCTCAAACATCCGGTTAATGTCGCCTACGAAGCAGCCACCGCCGATATTCGTGATTTCAATCAAATCGATCCGTTTCATCTGGAGGCTTACGGCGAAGCTTTGGTCAATTACAACCGCGACGTGGAAGTGTTTCCTGTTTTAAAACGAATTCTGGAAAAGATCACCGGCGAAGCTTCTTTTTACAAGTCTCCAACCGACATGGGTGTTAACCGCGCCGGTTTTGCCATTGTCAATGATGATATTACCAAAGAAGCGTCCAAACAGGAAATTATCCGCCGGTATTTCCGATACCGCTGCGAATACGCTATGGGATTTTCGGATAAAGAAACCGTGCAGCGGGTTGAATTATTTCTCCACGATTTTAATTTGAAACCGGAGGACCGGCGAGTCGTGCTTCCCGCGCGGCGATCGGCCGAGGACGCCAAGGAACGTGAAAAGGGAAATGAAGGAATATTTTGCGGAGCCGCGATTGAGCTTGCCGACGGCTCCATTATCACCGGCAACAACTCTCCATTGATGCATGCTGCGTCGAGCGTGGTGATTCACGCGATCAAGCATCTTGCCGGGATTCCCAAAAAAATCAAATTGCTTCCTCCCAGCATCACCGGTTCGATCGGCAAACTGAAAACGGAAATCCTGAATGAAAAAAACGTCAGTCTCGATCTGGAAGAAGCGCTCATTGCGCTCGCCATCAGCGCCACCACCAATCCGGCGGCCGAACTGGCCATGGAAAAATTAAAGGAATTGAAAAACTGCGAAGTTCATATGACCCATATTCCCACTCCCGGAGATGAAGCGGGACTCAGGCGCATGGGCGTCAATCTGACCACCGACCCGAACTTTTCAACCAATGATCTCTTTATTACGTAAGCGGATTACTTTTTCTTTGCATCGCCTTTGTTTTTTGTGCCGCCGTCAACGGGAGCGTCCAACAATTGATTAATATCACCGGGAAGTTTTTTGGCTTCACTTGCCACTTCCTTGCTATCCTTCCAAAAATCGCCAAACCGGCCTGTTAATTGTTTTCCTCCGGCAATAAATGTTTCGGCGGTTTTCTTGATTTTTTCGGGCAGGGGCGCCGGATTTTTGAAAAGATTTACGCCGCCTACAACAAGAACGATGGCAATGACGGCAATCGTTAATTTAATGAATCTGGATAAGATGAAATAAACAATCATGATCACGACAAAAATGGCAAACATTGTAAATTTATCCGGATTTGCCGCAAAGTAAGCTCCTATTGATTCCATGACAATACCCCCGCATTATGATGCTTTATTTTATACCTTATTTTAATCATAAAATCCATTCTTGTTTACCTTGACAAAGGAGTTTTCCAGTAAGATAAGACAACCTATGAAAAGCGTCGTAGAGGACGAAAAACAATTGCCCGAAGAAAATGAAATGAAAATGAAAATGAAAGTCGGTCTGATCACGTTGGGCTGCAAGGTTAATCAGTGTGATTCTGCGGCAATGGCCTGGGAGTTGCGGTCCGCAAATTTTGTCTTGGCGCCGTTCAATACTTTTGCCGACGTTTACATCATTAATACTTGCACCGTTACTGCCTTTGCCGATTTTCAGGCGCGTCAGCTCATTCGCAGGGCGCTGCGCCAAAATCCCCTTGCCCGCATCATCGTAACCGGCTGCTATGCGCAAACACAGGCTGAAGCGTTGTCCCGAATCGACGGCGTCACTCTTGTTGTGGGCAATGATCATAAACACAAGATCACTGAACTGCTCAGTCAATCAGCTTCTGATTGCCGGTGTATTTTGGCGGGTGATATTTTTCAGCAGGAACAATTTCCTCCCCACCCGGCGTCAAAATTAACTGGACGCACCCGCGCTTTTTTGAAGGTCCAGGATGGCTGCAATGCCTTTTGCAGTTACTGCATTGTCCCGTTCGCCCGCGGAAAAAGCCGCAGCCTGTCCGTATCAGGCGTGCTGGAAGGCGCGCTGAATTTTATTGTGCAGGAATGCCGGGAAATTGTTCTTACAGGCATCCACCTGGGCTACTACGGTCTTGATCTTGTCCCACGGACGGATCTGGCACAGATACTCGAAACCCTATTGTCGCAACATCCTCAAACGAGGTTCCGTCTCAGCTCGATTGAGCCCAACGAAATATCGGACGAACTGCTGGAACTCTTCGTTAAATATGCTAATCTTTGCCCTCATGTGCACATTCCTCTGCAAAGCGGCGATGATTCCGTTCTGAAAATGATGAAACGGCGCTACGACACAGCCTGCTACCGGGCGCTCATTGAAAAAATGGTAAAGACCGTGGAGGACATCGCCATCGGCATTGATGTCATGGTCGGTTTTCCCGGCGAAGGCGAAAAGGAATTCGCCCACACAGTAAAACTGCTGGAAGAGTCTCCCGCCGCTTATCTGCATGTTTTCCCATACTCGGAAAGGCCTGGAACCGCCGCCTTGGAGATTCATCCGAAGGTTCCAGAAAAAATCAAAAAAGAACGAGCGGCAATCCTGCGGGACTTGAGCGCTAAAAAACGAGAGACTTTTTCCCGGCGGTTTATCGGGAAGACACTTCCCGTACTGGTAGAGCAATCCAGAGATAAAAAAACGGGGCGCTACAAAGGTTTTTCTCACAATTATCTTCCTGTACTGCTGGACAAACACCCCCTTTCTTCAGTAAATAGCATTCTTCCGGTCAGGATCGAACAATATTGGGAAGGCAAACTTACTGGCAGGGTTTTTCATGAATGACAACAAACTGAAACAACTGGATCTTCTTCAGGAAAATCTTGGTTACGTTTTCCGCAATCCGGAACTGCTTTCGACCGCCCTGACGCACCGGTCTTACATCAACGAAAATCCGCAGTTGGGCGCGAGCGACAATGAAAGGCTGGAATTTCTGGGAGACGCGGTTCTGGGGCTTTGCGTAAGCGATCTGCTGATGAAAAAGCACGCCGATTTCGACGAAGGAACCCTTTCCAAAATCCGCTCCTTGCTGGTTAATGAAAAGCCGCTGGCGGATCTGGCGGCAAAACTCGATCTGGGAAACTGTCTGCTTCTGGGCCGCGGGGAAGAGCATTCCGGTGGCCGCGCCAAGGAATCCCTTCTGGCCAACGCGCTGGAAGCGGTCATTGCCGCGATTTACCTCGATTCCGGTTTCGGTAAAACCAGAACGGTTCTCAAACGTCTGATCAGCCCCCTGTTGAATGATGAAGCATTGTACGCGCAATGCTTCGATTACAAAACAGCCCTGCAGGAATTGTGTCAGAAGAAATACAAATCCGCGCCGCTTTATACCTTGCTGAACGAAAGCGGTCCGGATCACGACAAAACCTTTGAAGTCGAAGTAACCATGGGCGATGATATCCGTCAAACCGGCCGGGGTAAAAGCAAAAAAGAAGCGCAAAAACAGGCGGCGCATAAAGTCTGGGAAAGTTTACACAGTGAAAACAGCACTTAACACTTCCCGCATCAAAACCTGTTCCACCGAGCGCTTTGCACCACCCCCGCTGGCGGGTGGCAAACCGGAAAAGCCTTTGATTATTCCCATCTTCATTATGAACAGTGGCTGCCCGCAGCGTTGCGTTTTCTGCAACCAGAAGATTGCGGCTGGAAATTTTAGCCGGAATATTACGCAAAATTATTTTGACGCCGAGGTTGCCTCTTACCTGCGCTGGAATAAAAACAAAACCCGCAACGTGGAAATCGCCTTTTATGGAGGCAGTTTTACCGGTCTTTCGCAGGACGATCAAAAAAGCCTTCTGGACATGGCTTTTGTCTATATCCAAAAAGGCCAGGTATCCTCAATCCGGATTTCCACCAGACCGGATTATGTTGACAATGAACAATTGGTGTTTTTGTACTCCCGCGGTGTGCGGACCATAGAAATCGGCGCTCAGTCGCTCAATGACGAGGTCCTGAGTTACGCTGGAAGAGGCCATGACTCCCAAGTTACGGAAAAGGCGATGAACTTGCTCAAGGCGCACGGCTTCCAAACCGGTTTGCACCTGATGGCCGGCCTGCCGCACGACACACGGGAAAGCTTTCTGGAAACACTGGCGCGTGTTGCCGAACTGAAACCGGATACCGTGCGCGTTCATCCGGTGATTGTTTTGAAGGACACGGAGCTGGCCGACGAATTTCATGCAGGGCGTTACCGGCCATTGTCTCTGGACGAGGCGGTGGATTGGTGCCGTCTCGCATGGGAAATACTTACGCCGGAAGGTATTCGGATTATCCGTTTTGGTCTGCAGTTAACGCCGGAAATGAACAGGGAAGGCTCCGTGCTGGCGGGACCGATTCACCCGTCATTCGGCAGCCTTGTCTATTCGGCTATTTTCTATTCAGCGACAATGAAACTGCTTCATAACGTTCCGGAACATTCCGGGAAATGGCACTTTCAGGTCGCTAATCGTGATGCAGCTAATTTCTGCGGCTCCGGCAATAAAAATATCGAATCGATAAAAAAGCTTTACCCTAATACCCAAATTGTTATAAACTTGAGTAAAGAAACCCTTCCGGGACATATATCGCTGAGTATCGAAACAGGAGAATCTTTTTCGCTGGATATTCCGGGAATTATCTAAGTATTGGAGAATATTAGTGTTTAAATCAGGCTTCATCGCCATTTTAGGCCGCCCGAACGTTGGTAAATCGACATTTTTCAACGCGATTATTGGCGACAAAATTTCCATCGTCGCCAACAAACCGCAAACCACACGCAACCGCATCACGGGCATCAAAAATTTTTCCGACGCGCAGTTGATCTTTCTGGACACGCCGGGCATACATAAACCGAAAACGCCGCTCAACCGGGCCATGGTACAGGCGGCGCGGGACACGATCGGCGATGCCGATGTTCTTCTTGTCATGGTGGAGGCGGACGCCGGCATCGGACCGCGCGACCTTTTTCTGATGGAATCTCTGGATGGAGTGAAAACACCGGTTTTTCTAGCTATCAATAAAATTGACCGGGTAGAAAAAATGTCTTTACTGCCGCTGATCGCCCAATACAACAAACTGTATCGTTTCGCCGGTATTTTCCCCATTTCCGCCTTGAAAAACGAAGGACTTGGCGAGCTTATGAACTTTCTGAAAGAGGCGCTGCCGGAAGGTCCGCAATTATTTCCGGACGATATGGCCACTGACGCCACCGAACGGTTTGTCGCGGGAGAGTTTATCCGGGAACAGATCACCCGTATGACGTCGCAGGAAATCCCGTACGCGTCGGCCGTGACCATCGACGCCTTCAAGGAAGACGAGGCAAAAAATCTGATCCGCATCAGTGCGACAATACATGTGGAAAAGGAATCGCAAAAAGCGATCATGATCGGCAAGAAAGGCGCCATGCTCAAGAAAATCGGGACACAGGCGCGTCTCTCAATGGAAAATCTTTTCGGCGCGAAAGTTTTTCTGGAACTGTTTGTGCGCGTCAAAAAGGACTGGACCGGCTCCGACAAAATGCTGCGCGAGTTCGGACTGATGAAATAGAGGCTTCCATGCAGGCAAAACCTGTCATCGCCATCGTCGGCAGACCCAATGTGGGAAAATCAACGCTCTTCAACCGCATCGCGGGCAGGCAGAAAGCCATCGTCATCGACGAACCGGGCGCGACGCGCGACCGCAACTACACGGATTGCGTCTGGCACGATAAAGCCTTTACGCTGATCGACACCGGCGGATTTGAACCCACCACGGAAGAACGCATTCTGGTGCAGATGCGTGAACAGACAAACCTGGCCATCGAAGAAGCGGATGTCATCATCTTCCTGATGGACGGCCGAGACGGCCTCACCCCGTCGGACATGGAAATCGCGCGTCAATTGCGCGGCCGGGGGAAGAATGTATTTTACGCCGCCAACAAAGTGGACGGTGCGCGCCATGAAGAACTTCTGACCGAGTTTTACCGCTTGGGCATCGACGAAATTTATTCGATCTCCGCACAGCACGGATTGGGCGTGGATGAACTGCTGGCGCGCCTGACGGAAGATTTTCCGCAATCCGCCAAAGAGAACGATAATGAAGAACCGATCGCGGTAGCAATTGTGGGCAAGCCCAACGTCGGCAAATCATCACTGATTAATCTGATTTCCGGAAAGGAAAGAAGCATCGCCAACCCCACCCCCGGCACCACGCGCGACGCGGTTGACACGACCATCAAAGTTCACGGTCAAAAGTATCTGCTGATCGATACGGCCGGCATCCGCCGGAAAAACAAGATCAGCCTGACGCTGGAAAAATACAGCGTCGTCCAGGCGCTCAAAACCATCAACCGCTGCGACATCGCGCTGGTGCTCATCGACGCGGAAGAAGGCATGACCGAACAGGACGCCAAAATTGCGGGTCTGGCCTATGAGCGAGGCAAGGCCTGTATCATCGTGGTGAACAAGTGGGATAAAATTGAAAAGGACAACGCGACAGTCGGCAAATATGTCGAAGACATCAAAGAAAAAATCAAATTCATGGATTTTGCTCCCATCCTTTTCATCTCCGCGCTGACCGGACAGCGTGCGCCGAAGATCTTTAGCCTCATCAACGAAGTGTACGAACAATACAGTTGCCGCGTGGGAACCTCTCCCCTCAATGCTCTGGTGGAAAAATCAGTCCGGAAAAATCCGATGGCGCGCTATCAGAACCGGTCCATGGGCATTTCTTACGCAACGCAAACCGGCATCAAACCGCCCACCTTCGTTTTCTTTGTCCCACATGACAAAGGCGTTCATTTTTCCTACGAGCGTTACCTGGCAAACTCCATCCGCGAAGAGTTCGGCTTTGATAAAGTTCCAATTAAACTCATCTTCCGGAAAAAAAGATGACGGTTGCCACTTCTCTTCGCGACGTGACGGACCGATTCATCAGGTTATTCATATTTCTTCGGCAATGAGATTGCGTTCCGGCTAAAACAGCCAAGAGCACTTAACCTCTTTAATATTATCATTGACATACTATGGAAGGCTACATATACATTTGATGAAAAGTGGCCTCAGTTATCCGCCCGGACAGCCGGAGCGAGACTTGTAACATGCTTTAATGAAAATGGGAGTTTTATGAAAATAAAAAATAGTGCCTTATGGAAAACTGTAATGATCGGGCTTGTATTGGTTAATTTGGTCATACCCTCATCGATATTTGCGGAAGAGATGCCGGCGAAGACCTTCAAACAGGAAGAACTCGAACAGTTGATTGCGCCCATTGCGTTATATTCGGATGGTATCTTGAGCCAAATCCTCATGGCTTCGACCTATCCTCTCGAAGTAGTGAAGGCGGAGCGTTGGAGCAGGCAGAACAAAGACCTGAAAGGGGAGGCCATGAAGACGGCCTTGGATAAGCAGCCTTGGGATCAAAGCGTGAAATCGCTTGTCTCATTTCCCGATGTTCTCTCCATGATGAATGAAAAACTTGAATGGACACAGCAATTGGGCGATGCGTTCCTCGCACAGCAGAAAGACGTTATGGATACTGTGCAGAAGTTGCGCCGGAAAGCAATGGAAACGGGAAACCTGAAAAGTTCAAAGGAGCAGGAAATTAAAAAGGAAGGCGAGATTATCATTATTCAACCCGCCAACCCGCAAGTCATTTATATTCCAACTTATAACCCCATGGTGGTTTATGGAACATGGCCATATCCGGCATATCCTCCCTATCCGGTTTATGTTTATCCGACAAGCGCTGTTGCTTTAACGTTCACGATGGGTGTCGTTGTCGGCGCTTCTTGGTGTGGATGGGGTTACCATAACGACTGGCACGGGGGAGCCATTATTGTTCCCCCGCCCCCGCCCCCGCCTCCGCCCCCGCCTCCTCGCCATCCCAACCAGGGTCCTCCTCCCCCGCCACCGCCTGCCGGTTCCGGGACAAAACCATCGCCGGAAGGAGCCAAAGCGGAACAGTGGAAGCATAATCCGGAGCACCGGCAAGGAGTCGCTTACCCGGACGCTGCAACACGCGATAAATATTCTTCGAAAAATCCCTCATCGTTCGGCAATATAAAAGGATACCGGGAACAGGGTATGTCCGGGACAGGCACGGCTAACTGGAACGCGGGACGGCAAAAGGGTTTGAAGCAGGATGGCGCAGGGAGCGGTCAAAGCATGTCACCGGCCAGGTCCCATGGAGGTATGCCCACTGGTTCTTCCGGACCTGCATTCCACGGCAGTGGCGATAGAAAACACAGATAGGGTTCTTGGAAAGGGACGGTGAAAGCGCATACAAAAACACCATGTAAAAAAATTACTATGTTTCATGGAAATATGTGATGCATGAGTCAGCCAATATAAATAAAAAACTGATTGAAAAGACCTCGCTTCCAGAGCGGAAAAAAATGTTAAAACAAGCTGATGATGAACAATTTTCAGGCCGATGTGAAGCGGAGGAGGCTTTACGGGAGAACGAGGAGCGGTTTCGCCTGATATCCCATCTGACCAATGATATTGTCTATTCCTATCTGAAAAAAAAAGATGGTTGTTTTTCGATTGACTGGATATCAGGGAATACGGAAGACATTACAGGTTATACGATCGACGAGATAAAAGCACTGTCATGCTGGCGTTTTCTGGTCATCGCCGAGGATGTCTCACTGTTTGAAGAAAAGATTATTGGTCTAGCTTCCGGCCAGTCAATGTCGGTTGAGCTTCGCATATGTCACAAGAGCGGAAAGATTATTTGGGTTTCTTCTTACGCGGAGTGCGCGGCGGATGCAAAGTTCCAGGAATGTCAGCGAATTTATGGTGGATTAATGGATATTACCAAGCGTAAGCAGGCAGAGGATGCGCTGAGGGAGAGCGAAAAAAAATACAGGGAACTGTTCGATTCCCTGCCGATTGCGCTGTTTGAGTGCGATCTTCATGGCAACGCCACTTCTTTAAATCCCGCCCTTTATGAAACCTTTGGCTATGCGCAACCTGATTTAAAAAATGGATTTCAGATGATCGTCCCCGATGAACAGGACAGACTGTCAGAAGCTGTTCAGAAGCTGCTCAGAGGAGAAAAGAAGGGGCCATCTGAATACACAGGGATTAGAAAAGACGGCAGCACCTTTCCGTTTATGATTTTCCCGAGTGTTATCATTCAAGAGGGCAATCCTTTGGGATTTAGAGGAGCTATTGTCGATCTCACCCGTCAGAAACAGGTTCAGGAAGATCTTCGTAAAGCTGAAGAAAAATATCGCAAAATCATCGAACAAATTGAAGACGGTTATTTTGAGGTTGACCTTGCCGGTAATTTCACCTTCGTTAATGACGCAGAGTGCATACTTCTTGGATACTCCAGAAACGAATTGGTTGGCAGGAACAACAAACAATATCAAGATAAGGAAAACGCTCAAAAAGCATATCGACTCTTCAATAAGGTCTATAGAACGGGCAACCCCGTTAAGGCGTCTGATTTTGAGATTATCCAGAAGAACGGAATAAAAAGTTTTCACGAAATCACAGTATCTCTTATAAAAGATAAAAAAGGCAAGCCCATCGGATTTCGGGGACTGGCCCGGGATGTTACAGAGCGCAGACAAGCTGAGGAAGAGAAAAAAAATCTGGAAGAACGTCTGAATCGTGCGGAAAAAATGGAAGCAGTCGGGCAGCTCGCCGGCGGAGTAGCCCATGTTCTGAATAATATTTTGGGAATACTGCGCGGTTATTCGGAATTACTGCTGACGGAAATTCCCGAACAACAGAAGGCAAGAGGGTATGTGGAAAAGATTATGCAGTCCACGGATCGAGGAACTTTGATTATCCAGGACCTTCTCACTTTGGCCAGGGGCGGAGTGATGGCGGTGGAGGCGATTAATCTCAATACCGTTGTTTCTGGTTTTTTCAAATCTTCCGCCCTGGGGAAAATGAGGGAATTACATCCCCAGGTCATCTTCAAAACCGGGTGTCAGGAAAATCTGTTGAATATCAAAGGCTCATATGTCCATCTGGAAAAAATGTTAATGAATCTGGCGTCAAATGCGGCGGAAGCAATTTCAGGAGAGGGAGCGGTAACGATTAGAACGGAGAACCGGCATCTTGAAAAAACCATTATCGGCTTTGATGAGGTCAGTGACGGGGATTACGCCATCTTGATCGTATCCGATACGGGGATTGGGATCACCGACGAACATATCAAAAAAATCTTTGAACCGTTTTATACAAGAAAAGCCATGGGCGGAAACGGAACCGGGTTGGGGTTGTCGATTGTATGGAGAACGGTAAAAGATCATAATGGATATATTGATGTGCAGACGAATGTTGGCGAGGGAACAACTTTTACACTTTTCTTCCCGGCCGTAGGGGAGCGGATAAAATGACACCAGCCCATATTATTTTCCAACAAGGCTCTGGTTTATTACAGGAAATTTTCATGAAAGCGTCAAATCTACATGAGCGCCATATTTTCGGCTTCCCGCATCAGGTCGTCCCGGAATTTAGGATGGGCAATGCTGATCAGGGCAAGGGCTCGCGCCCGTGTTGATTTACCCTTCAGATTTACAATGCCGTATTCCGTTGCGATATAATGCACGTCATTGCGGGGTGTCGTCACCATGGTTCCCGCCGGAAACCGGCTGACGATTCTCGATACTTCTTCATTTTTTGCCGTGGAGTATAAAACGAGGATGGCTTTGCCATCAGGCGCGTCATAAGCGCCCCGGACAAAATCAAGCTGTCCACCTGTGCCGCTGTATTGGCGTCCCTCCAGATATTCCGCATTGCACTGTCCTAGGAGATCAATCTGCAGGATGGCGTTGATTGCCGTCATCCGGTGGTTCTGGGCAATGACGCCTGGATTCATTACATAGGAGCTGGGATAATTTTCAAAGCTTTTATCTTTATCCATATACTGAAATGTCTCTTTGCCGCCGTAGGCCAAGGAAAATAGATGTTTGCCGGTGTGGACATTCTTATGAGCCCCGGTAATGACACCTTTTTTAATCAAATCAACCATGCCGGGACAGAGAAGCTCCGTGTGAATGCCCAAATCCTTGTGTCCTTCCAGATAGGGGGCGATGGCATTGGGCAGGGTGCCGATACCCAGCTGAATCACCGCCCGGTCCGGCACATATTCGGCAATGATCTTTCCAATGACGGGGTCTAGCGGATTCGGCTGCATGGGCAATAATTCCAGCAGAGGAACCGTGTTTTCCACGATCATCTCAATATCGGATATGTGAATTAAAGCATCGCCGTAAACGAACGGCATGTTCTCGTTCACTTCGACGATCAATGTCTTGCAGATTGTGGCCATCACCGACAGGTATCCGTTGCAGGGACCGAAACTGAAGTAGCCGTCTTCATTCATCGGAGCAACGGTAGCCACGGCAACATCGACATCCACGTTTTCCATGACGATTTTGGGCACCTGGTGCAAATACGCTGGAACGAACTGCGTCAAACCGACCTGCACCATATTCCGGGAGGCTTCACTCACGAACCAGGTATAGGAATCGACAACGTCGGCGATATCCGGACTGCCCAGGGTCTGGGCAAAATGTTTCTGGGCGTTGAAGGTGTAAACCTTGACGTCGCGGAGGTAGCCTTCCCGGGCGCGCTCGGCGATTGCCGCCAGCATGCCCGGCGGCTCCGCGATTGTCACACCATGGATCACCGTGTTACCGTCTTGAATAACGGCCGCCGCATTTTCAAATGTCGTCAGTTTCGCTTTATAGTCATCGATATATTTGTTCATCCCGCAAATTCCCCGATATTCCCTGTTTCTTCAGCCTAATCGCTGTTTTGATGCCTGTTTCTTATATTGCTTGGCGCCGAAAATCAGATCCTGCTTTTTGATAAATACTTCCGTATCCGGCGGGACGGAATGAGTCAGCCAGACATTGCCGCCAATGACAGAACGAGCGCCGACAACAGTCTCTCCGCCGAGAATCGTGGCGTTCGCGTAGATAATCACGTCGTCTTCAATGGACGGATGGCGCTTTCTGGATCTTAATTTTTTAACTTCTGCCTTTGATAAGGAAATCGCCCCCAGCGTCACGCCCTGATAAATGCGCACCCGGTTGCCGATGATGCAGGTTTCGCCGATAACCACGCCGGTGCCGTGATCAATAAAGAAGCTATCGCCGATATGGGCGCCCGGATGAATATCAATGCCGGCGTGACTATGCGCGTATTCCGTCATAATCCTCGGGATAAGCGGAATATTGAGATGGTGAAGCTCATGCGCAATCCGGTAAATCGTAATGGCCCGGATGCCGGGATAGCTGAAGATGATTTCATCATAACCTTTTGCCGCCGGATCGCCATCCAATGCTGCGCGAATGTCTCCGGCCAGCATCGTGCGCAGTTCGGGCAGTTTCTGGAGGAACTTCAGGGTCAAGCGATGCCCCAAAGGCTCGCAATGAACGCAGGACTGACTCTGCCGGATACAGTCATGCCGGATGGCCCGGACAACCTGCTCGGACAGGATTTCATAGAGCGCGATCATCTGCTGGCCGAGATAATATTCCAGATTGGTTGAATCCAAGCGGGTGCGGACAAAATATCCCGGATACAGAATCAATGCCAGGCGGCGCAGGACATCGATCACTGCTTCCCGGTGCGGAATTGGTTCAGCGCTGATGTGATCAAAACATCCGCTCCTGCCGCATGACTTAACAATCTCATCAACAATCGCCGGCACTTCAT
>CAZBGE010000071.1:0-16005 GCA_964491435.1 uncultured Smithella sp. | reverse complement strand
GTTGCATCAAATGACGACATGCCGCCGTATGCGCCGCCCTGAACCCGGATGTGCTTATAAAGGAAATTATTAGATAGCTCGCGCGACGCCAGCATGAGCAGCGGGGCGGAGGGGTCGTTGTAAGCGGGCGCTCTCAGCGCGCTGGCGACATAAGATACCTGGGTGGGAACGGCAATGCCTGCATAGACGGGCGCAAGCAATGGTTGGTCAGGTCTTTCGGCCAAGCGGCCTGTCGGAAGTTCTGCAAGAATTCGGCCGATATGTTCCCCGGCCATCGCCAAACCTTCGGCTTCAGCGGTCAGATTGATGGTCAGGTTATTTTTACTAAAAATGATTGCCTTCAATTGCGCCAGTTTTTCACGCAGGGGCTTTTTGACGGAATCGGGATGATCCGACTGCTGCTGAACAAAGCGTAATTGTGTCCGCCCATGCCATTGCTCGTCACGGTATGCAGGCAGGGTCAGGGCCGCGCCGGCTGCTCGTTTGGCGAATACATGTCCGGATGGCACAATAGCTGATTGCAGACCATTCTTTCTTTCGGCGATTAAATCACGCATGCGCGTTTCATTGTCCAGGTCTCCGGCGCAAAGGATGTCGCAAACCGTATCGAGAGCATCCGGAAAGGTGCGATAGAGCGCCTTGAAGGAAAAAATCATTTTCTGCCAGGTGTCGCCGGCGTCCACTGAAAATCCGGCGGACAAATCATATCCGAATCCGCCCATATTGAGCGCAATGCGCTTGGACATTTCGTCATACGTTAAACCGGCCGCGCCCATGCCCGTCATGATTTTTCCCAAGAGCGGCAGGTAAGGCTGAAGGTCTTCGGGAACGTGGGCAATATCAAAAGCCAGATCAACATAAGCAATGCCGTTGGTGAAAAGGTCATGCTCCAAAATAGCCACCGTATCAAGTGCTTTTTGCTCTGCCGGAATGGCTTCCACCTGTTTGGGAATATCGTCCAAATGCAATTTAGGCAGCGTCGCCGCCGCTTCGGACGAATCGGTTTCGGACTGATAGGCTTTCAGTCCGGCGGCCTGTTCGTCGATTTGACGCAGTTGATCTTTCGTAAAACCGGCTTTCATGGCGGCCATCTTTTCTTTGAACTTCATTTCACTTTTTTGACCAAAGCCGGGATCAGGCTCCAGGACCGCAAGAAGGCGGTGCGGATTATCCACCAGCCATTTTTTTGTCATCTGCTGGAAGATCTGCGGATCATCCGTCCAGTGTTTGCGGATATCGTCAATGGCGCGTGAGAAATCAAGGCCGATCAGGGGGTCGCTGTCATAGAGCCAGGTTTGAAAAACATTGCCCATCAGCGTAATGCCGTACGGGTAAGAGCCGCGGGAAATTTCCTTGCCGTGGAATTCGACCTGATGCAAAATACCTTCAATCAGTTCCGTGTCAAACCCCTCGCGGACGATCTGTTGCAGCGTATCGTCAATGAGTTTTTCTATTTTATCAACATCGGAGCTTTGCGCATTGCGCAGTCCGGCGCAAAACATCAACTGCTTCAGTTCGGATTCCATGCCGGAAACCGGCGACATGTCTTCTCCCAGGCCTGAATCAATCAGCGCCCGGCGCAGCGGGGCGGCCGCGCTGCCCACCAGCATTCCAGAGAGGACTTCCAGAAGCAGGGCCGTTTCAAAATCTTTATTTTCCGCCAGCATCCAGGCCACGTTGACCATGGTCTTGCTCTCCAGCGGTTCATTCTGATCCACGGGATAAGTGCCGGAAACACGCCGGGGCGCGGAAAAAAACGGCTGGCTTTTGATGGATGAATCGACCTCCACCCGGTCAAATCCGGCCAGCATTTCCGCCAGAAATTCCAGATGATCGGCGGTCGGAATATCGCCGTATAAAAAGAAGCGCGCGTTGGTCGGCGAGTAATACCGGCGGTGAAAGTCCCGGAACTGTTCGTAGGTGAGCGAAGGGATGATCTCCGGATCGCCTCCGGAATCCAGAGCATAAACTGTGTCGGGATAGAGATTTTCCTGGATGTCTTTGTACATCAGCGAATCCGGCGAAGAGTAGGCCCCTTTCATTTCATTATAGACAATGCCGGAAATTACCAGATCGCTTTCGATGTCGCCGGGCGTGACGAATTCCAGATGATGGCCTTCCTGTAAAAATGTTTCTTGAAGCATGCGCGGATGCAAAACCAGATCCGTATAAACGCGGGCGAGATTAAAGAAGTCCGCCTTGATCTGGCTGGCCACCGGATACACTGTTTTGTCTGGATACGTAAAAGCATTGATAAAGGTCTGCATCGAAGAGCGCATTAATTCCTTAAAGGCGTCTTTCAGAGGATATTTCTCTGAACCCGCCAGAACGGAATGTTCCAGAATATGGGGCAGGCCCGTGGAATTAGCGGGCGGAGTGCGAAAGCCTATCGCGTATAAATTTTCACGGTCGAAGGCATGCAGGTGAAGCACTTTTGCGCCGGTTTTTTGATGTTCTATTTCATAGGCGGTAAGGCGCATGGCCTCGATGGTTTCTACGCGTAACACTTTAAAACCGTTGAATATGTCACCGGCCTGCATGGTTGGTTGTGGAATCTTGGATGATGTCATTGGCGGGCTGCTCCTCTTGAAAGATGGTTGTTATTCCGGACAAGTTTGAATCATCACCCGGCGGTTTTGCGCCTGACCTTCGGGCGTACCGTTATCGGCGACGGGCAGGGAAGGGCCGGCGCCTTTGAGGATGATGCGTTGTTCGTCGATTTTATATTTTTCGACAAGAAAATTTCTTACGCTTTCAGCTCGTAGCCGGGACAGCAGTAAATTGTAAGTGTCCGAACCGGTGTTGTCCGTGTGGCCGGTAATCGTCAGTCTGGCGCGTGGATATTTCAGCAGATATTCACTCAGCGGCTGCATTTTGCTTCCGCCGTTTTCATCGATTTCTATGGAATTCGTTTCAAATTCAATGCTGATATTAATGCAGCCCGGCTTATCGAAATTCTCCACAACCAAGGTTTCTTCCGCAGTTTTGGGAAACGATTTTCTTTTAGGAGCGGAGATAACAGGGGTGCGGGCGACAATTTTTTCCCTGGGCTTTTCCTGGACCGCAATGGGCTTTTCCGTGGCCGCAATTTCTTTGACCTCGCTGTTGAAGCATATTTCGCCAATCACGCCTTCGGCGGGCGTCTTCGTTCTCTGGGTGTTGATATACAGTTGCAAACCGGTGGTCACGCCCAGAGGTTCGCCGCCGTTGATATCACTGAAAAGTCTTTTATAGTCTTCATAAATATTGCGGCGTTCCGTGTACCATTGGCCTGTTTTATCCGTTTTATTTCTTAAAACAATGTATCTCAGCTTATTGCCCCCGACTTGCGTGCTGCGGCCGCTCCAGCCCTTGGGCGCTTCATTATCCCAGACATAGCCGATAACGGGCGTATTCAGCGCAGCCGGAAATCCCGTTTCTTTAAAAGCAATATAAACCTGCAGGGCCTGATCATCGGCTGCTTTCTTACGGACGTCGCCGCCGACAGGCAGTTTATTAACCTTCCAACGCCATGAAATGATGGGAAATTCTTTGACATTAACCCGCGACGACGTGCGGACGCCAAACGAAGAGTTGCCATGCGACAGCAAATGCAAATAATAGTTATCTCCGTGTTTTTCCATTTTTAACGACGGCGTGCCGACTTTTTTTTCCAATGCCCAGCCGATGGGCGCGCCGCCCGGCAGCTCCAGGGACCGGAATTTGGTGACGGGAATAACGGACGCGTCAGCGCTTGTCGAGGCGGCGCAGACAAAGAACAACAGCAGAAAAAAAACCGGTGGTATTTTAGTCATTGTGACCGGCCGATTTCTGAGCGCGCAACGCCATGATTTCCGTTCGTGTGAGAACGGACTGCACATGCTCAACATGCTGAAGGATATTTTCCCGTCCGCCTTCTTCGCGATCAATCAGCGTAATGACGCGATCAATGACCAATCCGGCTTTTCGGGCCGCTTCAATGGCGGTAATGGTGGAGCCGCCCGTGGTGATGACATCATCAATAATCAGAACTTTTTCACCTGTCTGGACATTGCCTTCGATGGGGCTTTTCGTGCCGTGATCCTTCACGTCTTTGCGTACGATGAATGATTTGACAGGTCTGCCGTGCTGCCAGGAAATAACGGCGAGGGCATTGGCGATAGGGTCGGCCCCCAGCGTGAGCCCTCCCGCCGCCGTGACGGCGCTGTCTTTAATCATCTCAAAAATAATCTCGCCTATCAGATTCATGCCCTCCGGATCAAGCGTGGTTGGCTTGCAATTAAAATAATAGTTGCTCCGGCGGCCGGATGCCAGTGTGAAAGGCGGGTTGTCACTGTATTTGAAGGAACGCTCCAGAATGATTTCACCGAGACGTTCTTTTTTCTTAGGGATGTTCATTTTGCGATTTCCTCCTGCTGCGATTTATTTATGATGGGGAATGATGATTGCTTATCACAAATTTTATGGGCAATTCCGCCCAGGCTTTACAAGGTACACCCGACTTTTTCGCTGGTTCGAATTTCCAGTCCTTGACCGCTTTGACCGCAGTTTGATCCAGAATGGCGTAGCCTGACGATTTGCTGATGATGGTCTGGCCCACGTGTCCGTTGGCGAGGATTTCCGCCTGAACGAGCACCACGCCCTCATAGCCTTCCCGTCGCGCCATCTCTGGGTAACCTGGTGGCGGATTTTCTCTGTAAAGAGGGTAGGCTCTGGAATAGATGGGCATTGCCTCGGATGTTTCGGCCCGCCGCACTGCGGAGGAAACGGAGGCATGACCGTCAGCTGGAGTATGGGTGGCTGCCCCGGAGAGGGAAGAAGCGGATGTTGTGTCGCCGGCAGCCCTGTCAGGCACTTGAACCGTTGTCTCCGGCTCCGGAAGGACATCGTCTATTACTGAATTATCGGGTATGGGCCGTCTGATCATCGGCGGTGTTTCAGAACCGCGGTATTCTTTGGCATTTGAAAATGAGGTTGTATGCTTTGCGGTAAGTGACGCCCACACGAAATCAAATTTACCAGGATCTTGATGGACCATCGCCTTGCCGGACAAACTGACAATCAGGATAACCGCGGCGAAAATGTGCAGTCCTAGCGATGCGCAAATACCCGATAATTTGTTCTGTCTTTTAATCATCATGAAAAAATGGTTATTTGTTTATTAATTGTTCGACAGCTCTGACAGCCGCCACCCCATCATTGGCGAAGGCCGCGCCAATGGATTCGGCGTAAGACCGGGTGACCACCGCGCCGCCGATAAGAAAAGCCGTTGTGATGCCCTGGGCCCGGGCCAGACAGATGACCTCTTTCATATTGACCATCGTTGTGGTCATGAGAGCGGAAAGACCGATGACATCCGGTTTTTCTTTTTTGGCCGCGTCAAGAATGACCTGGTCAGGCACGTCCTTGCCCAGGTCAATTACGTGATAACCGTAGTTTCTCAAAAGCAGCGCGACGATATTCTTGCCGATATCATGAATGTCGCCCCGGACAGTCGCCAGGATGACCTTGCCTTTTTCTGCCGCCGCCGCTTTTTTTAAATAAGGATCCAGGTAAGCGAGAGCATTTTTCATGGTTTCCGCCGCGGCCATCAATTGCGGTAGAAAATAAATCTTCTTTTCATACAGTTCTCCCACACGCACAATGGCCGGAATCAGAAGATCATCGACCAGTGAACCGGCCGGCCGGCCGGTTTTGAGAACCGTTTCGATTAAAGCGACAATTCGATCACGGTCTCCATCCAGAACGGCTGCGGTAATTTTTTCCTCGGGAGCGATGTCCGCCCCGGCGCTTTTGGGCGGTTCCGTCGCGGAGGTCTCGGTAAAATGGTTAATGAAACGCAGACTTGCCTTTTCTTTGGCGATCAGCGCATCTCCCGCTTTTTTAATATTAATCAATTCTGTGCAAGCCGGATTGGCAATGGCCATCGTCAGGCCGCAGTATTGCGCCATGGCTAGAAACGCCGAGTTCAGCCAGGGACGTCCGGGCATGCCGAAAGAAACATTGGACAGACCAAGAACGGTCTGGCACTTCAATTTCTTTTTGCACCAGTTTACAGTTGCCAGTGTTTCCCTGGCCGCCGCGGCGTCGGAAGCAACCGCCATAACCAGGCCATCGATGACGAAATCATCTTTCGTGAAACCAAACTTTTGTGCTTTCTGAAAAATATCCTGAATCACTGCTTGACGTTTTTTTGCCGTTTTGGGAATGTCGCCGTCCGTTAACGGCAGCAGGATGAACATCGCGCCGTATTTGGCGGCAATCGGCAGGAGTCTGGTCAGCTTTTCTTTTTCGCCGGATATGGAGTTGATCAGCATCCGGCCGGGATAGATCCTGAGCGCCGCTTCAATGGTTTCCACTTTGGAAGAATCGATCACCAGCGGCAACCGGCTTGACGTGGCCAGCAGTCCGATGACTTTTTTGATCGTGTCAACTTCATCAATCCCCGGCTGACCGATGTTGACGTCCAGCAGAGATGCGCCCTGAGCGGCCTGTTCGTGCGCCATCTGGCGGATAAGGGAGAGTTTGCCTTCCGTAAGCTCTTGTTGCAGGGCTTTTTTCCCTGTGGGATTAATTCTTTCGCCAATGACAAACAGCGGCTGATGTTCATCCAGATGCAAAAAACTTCGCGCCGAGCTGAGCGCGCTAAGCGATAAGCGGCGTGGTTTTACGGGTTTTCTGTTTCCAACCGCTTCCGCCAGCGCCGCTATGTGCTCCGGCGTTGTTCCGCAGCAGCCGCCCAGCAGGTTGGCGCCCGCAGCCGCCAGCTTTTTGGCATGGGCGGCAAATGTTTTGGCGTCCATGTCGAAAACGGTTTTTGATCCATCCAGCCGGGGCATGCCGGCATTGGGTTTAGCCAGCAGTGGCACTGTTGCGTAAGGCTTCATTGCGGCGATGAATTCCAACATTTGTTCGGGACCGGCCGAACAATTGCAGCCCACGGCGTTCGCCCCCAGGCTTTGCAGGGTGACCAGCGCGGATTCCGGAGGTGTGCCGCCCAGCGTATAACCGTCTTTTTCAAACGTCAGGGACGTCATCGTGAAGATATCCGAGATCTCTTTTACTGCCAGAAGGGCCGCGCGTGTTTCCTGAATGTCGATCATCGTTTCGATCACAATCAGATCGCAGCCGCCGTCGATCAGGCCGCGCGCTTGTTCCTGAAAGGCGTTCACCGCTTCTTCAAATGGCAGGGGACCGAAAGGCTCGATAAACAAACCGGTGGGACCGATATCCCCGGCGACCAGCGTTTTTTTTCCGCAAGCCTGTCTGGCCAGCTGCGCCAGTTCCCGATTTACCGCATAGACGTCATTTTCAACGCCGTATTGTTTGAGTTTGTAACGATTTGCGCCGAAGGTGCAGGTATAAACGACCTGTGTCCCGGCTTTTTGATAGGACGCATGAACGTCCTGAAGGATTTTGGGATTATCCAGACACCAGATTTCCGGGCAGACGCCCGCCGGCAGTCCTTTTTTCTGCAGTTCGGTGCCGGTGGCTCCGTCCAGAATAACCAATTGTTTATTAAGAAGATTATTGATTTTTTCGCTTGTCGTCACGGAACATTTCCTCAAATTGATCATTTTTACCAAAGATGATTCTTATATCACCTTTAGGAACAGAAGTGGATTATTTTTTTTGCCGTAATGATAATAAATATCTTTTAAACATCAAGGGATTATCTTGAAGGACGATCTTTCAAAACACGTAAGGGTTATGGGTAATCGAATATTCGTTCCGCTGACCAATTATCTCCTTGACACAGAAAGCCGCATTTTCTATATTTCCGTAACAAGAAGAAAGTAATGCTCATGAATTCAATCAAAAACTCAACACAGCCTCTATTATCTGTAGAGAAATAATCCACATTAAAAAAAGTAAGGAGTGAAGATTTTGAGCGCGCAACCGTTAAAAATTCCTGCAACAATCAGTACGACCGAATTCATCGTTAAAATACTTCAGATTTTTCCTCGCTTGCCGTCGATGATTTTCAACCTGATTAAGGGACTGAAAAGTATCGGAAGCAACGCCAACAATTCCTGGGGGCTGGAATTGGAAAGAATCGCGAAACTATACCCGGAAAACGTCGCGGTTAAGTCGCCTGACGGTTTTCTGACCTATCGGGAGTTGAACGAAAAAGCCAACCGTTTTGCCCACTATTTTATCTCGAAAAGCGTTGGCCGGGGCGACATTGTGACGCTTTGCCTTGAAAATCGTCCGGACTTGCTGGCCGCCTACTGCGGCTGTTCAAAAGTCGGCGCCATTGCTTCCCTCATTAATACTAATCAGCGGGGAGAGTCGCTTATTCACAGCTTCAACCTGAATAAGGGTAAAGTTGTCATGATCGGAGAGGAGTGCTACGATTTTTTCAATGCGGCGCGTGACGGAATCGATCTTTCCCACTCGACGCTGGCCATGTTGCGGGATACGGGCAAAATCAAGCAGGCGAATATTACCGACATCACAGATGAACTGGAAAGCAAAAGCGCCGAAAATCCTTCAACCACGCAGAGTGTCACAATGAAGGACACCGCTGCTTATGTTTACACTTCCGGCACGACCGGAGGGCTTCCCAAGGCGGCGGTGATCATCAACAAAAGGACGCTATCGGCCATGTTCTGGTTCGGAAAATTCGTTATGCCCGTGAAGCCTACGGACACAATTTACGTTCCGCTTCCTTTTTTTCATACCAACGCGATCACTGTCGGATGGCCGACGGCGCTGTTTAATGGCGCGGCCGTCGCCCTGCGCCGGAAGTTCAGCGCCAGCAAATTTCTTGACGATGTCCGGCAATTTCAAGCGACCCATTTTGTTTATGTTGGGGAAGTATGCCGCTATTTGATGGCTCAGCCCGCCAAATCCGATGATCATAAAACCACTTTGAAATACATCTGCGGCAACGGACTTCGGCCTGATATATGGATGCCTTTTAAAAAGCGTTTCGGTATTGAAAAAGTGTACGAATTTTATGGCGCGGCTGAAGGCGTGGGCATCTTCACGAATTTTCTCAATATTGATTACAGCGTTGGCACCAGCGTCACACCTTTTGCCCTGGTGGCCTATGATACGGAAAATGATAAGCCGGTGAGAAACGGGCAGGGCTTCATGAAAAAAGTGGGCAAGGGAGAGACCGGTCTTTTGCTTATGGAAATTTCTGAAAAAACACCTTTCGCCGGCTATTCAGACAAGAAAAAAACTGAAGAGAAGATATTTCGCGATGTTTTTAAAAAAGGCGATTTGTGGTTCAACACCGGCGACATGCTCAAGAACATGGGCTTCCGCCACGCGCAATTTGCGGACCGTTTAGGCGATACATTCCGCTGGAAAGGGGAAAATGTGGCGACGCAGGAAGTCGAAAAATATCTGGACAGTTTTCCCGGCGTTTCCGTTTCGGCGGTATACGGAGTCACTATGCCGGGCAGTGACGGTAAAGCGGGAATGGCGGCCATCGTCAGAGACAATAGTACGCCGCTGGATATGTCCAAACTGGTGGAACACCTTAAATCCAGCCTGCCCAAATACGCCGTGCCGCTTTTCGTGCGCTTGGTTCCGGATTTCGAGTGGACGGCCACGCACAAGATCAAGAAGACAAATCTCAAAAATCAGGGATACGGCCCCTCTCAGAGCAAAGAGGGGATATATGTGCTCTTGCCGGGAAGCGAGAAATATGAAACATTGTATGATGATATTTACCGAAACATAACTGCCGGCAAATACAAGTTTTAGCATTCATGAGAAAAGGGCGCTGTTCCTCGTTTACGTAGTCGCAGGCGTGAAGTCGTTATTTTACTTCCCTAAAACGGGGTGCCGGCTGACCGCCAGGCGGATAAACAGGCTTCCCATTTGACCGTAAGAGATGCCGGCGACTTCCGCGGCGCATGCCATGCTGGCCTCTGCACTGATGTCCGCGTTGGGGTTGACGTCCAGCACGTAGAAAATATTATCACGCAGACGGATATCCATACGGGCATAGTCTCTGCATCCCAGCGTCCGGTAGGCGTCGCAACAGACCTTTTCCAGCGTCAGTTTTTCTTCGGGTGAGAGCGGGGCCGGCAGCAGCGTTTCAATTTTTTCATAGGAATCGGAGCCGGGAATAAATTTGGCGTCGTAGGTGCAAAGCCGGTCCTTGATGTTGCTGAAAAAAGAGAAATCCATTTCTGCGGCGGGCAGAACCGTGAGCCTTTCATTTCCCCATACAGATACGTGAAATTCGCGCCCGTCGATAAAATCTTCGACAAGTGCCGGTTGGTGATAGGCATCCAGAATGAAGGGGATGCGGTTTTCCAGTTCTTGGGCATCGATTGCCACGGCGTCACGTGTAATGCCCGCTGAACAATGTTCGTTCATTGGTTTGACAATGGCGGGGAACCTGTCCCATTGCACGGATTCACCCTGATGAAAGATATGCCAGGCGGGCGTCGGAATGCCGGCCTGATCTAGCAGCATCTTCACCCGATACTTATCCTGAGCAAGGGCCAGTGTTTCAGAGCCGGCTCCGGTGAATGTAAAACCCAGCCGTTCAAGCCGTTTTGCCACCAGCCATTCGCTGTGTTCCACCCCCGGCAGACCTTCGCACCAGTTAAAAATGATATATTTTGAAGGATCAAAAGAATAAAGATGATTGGCGATGTCATCATCGGCGATGGGAACAAAGGCAAGGGGATAACCCACTTCGCTTAAGGCGTGGCCAAGTTGCGTTGAGAGTCTGATGACCTCGTCTTTTTCAGCCATTGTCCAGAGTGGATCAACATTGTACAATAAGACGACTGGAATTTTTTCAGGCGCTACATCTGCCGGCACTATGAACCTCCGCGTTAAATATTCAGCAATCCCTTTAATCTGATGAACGGGGGATGGGGATTATCGTTTCTATCTGGTTGATTATGCTCAATGTTATGATTGCCCGCCTGAATCAGCATAGCTTTTTTCTTAAACATATTTTATGAATAATGCCAAGCATTGATTTATGCTTGTTTGCTTACATCATAAATCCGGCCTTCTTTGATGACCATGTGCGGCGTCCGGCAGGCTTCAATTTTTTCCAACGGATTTTCTTTCAGT
Organism: uncultured Smithella sp.; assembly: GCA_964491435.1. GTDB lineage: Bacteria > Desulfobacterota > Syntrophia > Syntrophales > Smithellaceae > UBA8904. The sequence continues at coordinate 4,971 of CAZBGE010000071.1, read as the reverse complement.
ACAACCATATCGGCAAATTTTCCTTCTTCAATTGAGCCAATCTGATCGGCCATTCCCAGAATCATGGCATTGTTGATTGTTGCACACCGCAAAACGTCTTCGGGGGTAAAGCCGATGCGCCGGAACATTTCCATTTCACGCCAGAGTGTTCCATGGTATATCAGCGGCACGCCGGAATCCGTGCCGCATCCAATCAACACGCCGGCCTGCTTCATTTTTAAAAGATTTTCAGGTCCCCGCAGCAGAATGTCAAAATAGAGATCCGGGCGGGCGTGGAATTTCCCCTTCGCATAAAGCTGCTCGCAGCCATACTTTTGATAATTTTGCAGAGAGGCTGTGTTCGCCTGGTGGATGTCCGGTTCAATGTCATCATCGAGTACGGAGTTCAGGTATTTGCGCCGGATGGCCATTTCATTGGCGATGAAATCGGTTCGATAGGACGGTGGCGGTTGAGCGTAGGCTTCCTCGGCGGCAAGCATTTGCGCGATGATCAGAGTGGGCGTAATGGCGATTTTCTTTTGCGCCATGAGCAGCGCTTCCCGGTCGGTGATTTCGGCATCGGCGACGGAATGCTCCATGGAGGAAACGCCATATTGCAGCGCGCGGTCAAACCCAAACCGGGTATGGATATGCGCGGCGGTCGGCAGGGAATGCTTCTGTGCAAAATCCATGATGACGCGCAGATGTTCATCGCTATAGAAGGGGATGTCTCCCCGGCCGCACAACAGTGATTTTTTATCCATGGTCAGTTTTATAAAAGATGCGCCGCCGGCTATGTTTTGTGCCATTTTCGTCTTCAAATCCGGTATGTTTTGAAACCATAAATTGGAATTGCCGGTGAATGACATGATGATGCCGGAAAAGACGCTGATGTCCTGAGGAGCAATGTCCGGATGTCCCCCCTGAATATTGGTAAACGCATTGCAGTAAACAACGCGTGGGCCGGGAATATCGCCCTTGGCAATCATTTCAAGGCCATTCTGAAGCATTTTCGGCATGGCGCCCATATCCCGGATGGTTGTGACGCCGTGCGCCAGCTGCTGAAGGTAATTCCTTTTGAATTGCCGAAGCAGCGTCGGCAATCCGGAAAGATTCAGCGTTGCCTGACTGGTGAGCGTGCTGTGGCAATGGGCGTCAATCAAGCCGGGAATGACATATTGATTCTGCAGATCAATCACCGCAAAACCGTTGCTGGGGTCGGGCATCTGATCGGTCAGGGCTTCGATAATTCCTCTATGGACGATGAGGATTTTATGACGATGGATGACGCCGGAAGTTACGTCCACAACATGGCCGTTAATCAGCGCCAGCGGCCTGTCTTCATCAGCAGGGACGCGGCTGCACCGGGGCGGAGCGGCAGAGCAGCCGCCGATACCGGGAAATGACAGAGACAGGGCGGAAGCAATCGTTGCCTGTATGAGTTGTCTTCTGGTCATTTTGCTGATGCTGTCCTTTAGGCTCATGGGGCTGCAACCTGTAAATCATATTTTCGGGATTTTCTATTCATTCATGGCGTATTCACCGTTTAAGGGATATACATAATTTTTCCAAACCCTGTCATACTGCGCATTGTCCGCCTGCGCCTTGAGCAGCATGATGTCCCGGCAATACGCGCGCTGCTCCTCACTGGTGTTGTGTGTGCCGTAAATTTGCAAGGCGAAGCGGGCGAAGTCACGCACCATGAAATCAAAGATCTGATTGACGATGTCGGGAGCAACCTTGTCAAATTCTGCCTGCTCCAGAATCAATTGTCCATAGACGACAATAGAGAACATTTCGCCCAACGGCAGGGAAAAAATGGGGTCCATGTCCTGCGCCTTGTCCGGACCGGCTTTTTCCAGCAATTCTTTAAAAATGTTCATCTGGCGGGTAAAGATCGCCACATTCGGCTGTTGTTTGTTGGCTTCGAATACAGGCGCATAATCATGGAACTGGACGGAACCCAGGCCTTTGGTCGGCCCCTGGTTGAAAAGGAACATATCGTCCTTGATGGAAAAGTCGGGCGCGATTTCCGGGTAAGCCGCGGGATTGAAGAAGTAGTTTTTCATGAACTTGCGGATGAGCTGAACATTGACATGGACCGTGCCTTCCAGCTTTGATGGCCCGCGGATGTCTGATGCGGCCATCGAGAAATAAGTGTCTTTTTCAAAACCCTTGGCGGCAATGACTTCCCAGAGCAGGTTGATCACTTCTTCGGCTTGCGTGGTCACTTTCATCTTGCTGGTGGGGTTGTAAAGGAGATAACGGCGGTCACTGGCGCTGGCGTTGCGGAAATAATCGGTGGCGCGCCTCTGATAGAGCTTCATGCCCACAATTCTGAGCCAGGCATCCATAAAATTTTTTTTCACATGCGGCATGTCTGTCACATGAATGCCATAGAGGATACGGTTGGCCGCGTGCGTGATGGCTTCATAAAAACAGTGTTCAGTCACGCCGATGGAGGCCGGACCGATGTTGAACTTGCCGATGTTGACGGTGTTCAGCGAGGAATCCCACGCGTGGGAACCGCGCGAAAGAATATCGTCCGCAGTAATGGGATAATCATGAAGGGCAAAATTGGATACATATTCCTGATGGGAAACAACATTTTTTTTCAGTTCATAAGCCTTGTGATGAAAATTGGTTACAAAGAACGTATAGTCATCCGTGCCATCCTTGATTTTGCCGAGTGTGGAAACCATTTCCGCTTCGTTACCGTTGCCGATATAGTATTTTTCGCCGTTGGCGGTCCAGGCGCCTTCGCCGGTGGGTGTCAGTGCGGTTTCCGTGGAATAAATATCCGCGCCGTGCGTTTTTTCGGATAGGCCGAAAGCGAAGATGGCTCCCTGCTTGAGCAATTTGGCGGCCTTTTGCTTGGCTTTCTCATTGGGACTCATCCAGATGGGCCCCAGGCCCAGAATACTGACCTGGAAGCAATACCAGTAGCCCAGTCCGTAAAAAGCCAGCAGCTCACTGTATTCGCTGTTGCGGGCTGTGTCCCAGCGGCAGTCCGGATCGTCCCCGCCGTATTGGCTGGGTGTCAGCAGTTTGGCGAAAATCTGTTCTTTGCCGATAAAATCAACAAACTCGCGATACCAGATTTTTTTATTGAAATCTTCCGTGATTCTGGTTTTGCCCATCTTTTCAAAGAAAGCGATGGTTTTGTCCAGGATAGCCTTTGAACCGCTATCTGCCATAAGACTTTGAAATTTTTTTGGCTGTATCAGATAATTCATTTTCGACTCCTTTCCGGTAATGTGTTCACACCCGTTAAATATGATTCACAACACATATCCTGTATCCTGTCACTTCGGCAGTCCTGATGTATGCTTACGCTTTTTCAAAAAAAAATTCTACTGCCAAAAGTGGGAATTTGAATGCCGGATATACGGAAGGCTGCGTCGGATGTTTCGCTATCTTGCCTTTATTCTTGACAAATCGTAACATTTTTCTTAATGTGAAGGACAAAAAAATACATTCGGGATATAATGCCATGAAAAAACTGCCAGCAAGTTTGCCTGTTCAGCCCGGAAAGAAAAAACTCAATCTAGCTTTGCAGGGCGGTGGCGCCCACGGCGCGTTTACCTGGGGAGTGTTGGATAAACTGCTCGATGATGAGCGCATTACCATCCAAGGTATTGTTGGCACCAGCGCCGGCGCGGTAAACGCGGCCATTCTTGCTTACGGCCTGGAATCGGGCGGTCCCCAAAAAGCCAAGGAACTGCTGGGCCGGTTTTGGAAATTCAATTCGGAGAACAGTCAATGTTCACCTTTTCAGCCGACGATTTACGATAAAATGCTTGGCACAAAAGGTTCTCTGGAATTTTCTCCTTTCTGGCAGATGTTTGATGTTTTTTCGCGCATGTTCTCCCCTTATCAATGGAATCCCAATCATAAGAATATATTTAAGGATATCATCGAACAGACGATTGATTTTTCAGTGCTTCAGAAATCACGCACGATCAAACTTTTCATTTGCGCCACCAACGTTTTAACCGGCCGTCTGAAAGTATTCGAGAATCGGGAAATAACGCCGGACATGATCCTGGCTTCCGCCTGCCTGCCTTACCTTTACCAGGCGCCGGAAATCAACGGCGAGTATTACTGGGATGGCGGATATATGGGTAATCCGCCGATTTTTCCGGTTATTTACAATACTGATTGCCACGATGTGTTAATCGTTCAGATCAATCCGATCAATATTCCAGAAGTACCCAAAAGCGCTCCCGCAATTTTCGACCGGATCAATACCTTGAGCTTCAATTCTAGCTTGATGCGCGAGATGAGAGCCATTTGGTTTGTCACTTCTTTAATTGAAAAGGGCGAACTTGATCCGGATAAATACAAGCATACCTTTATTCACACTGTTGATGCGGAGGAAGAAATGGCTAAACTGACCGCTTCCAGTAAAATGAATCTTGATATGGAATTTCTGAAGTATTTATTTGATACCGGCAGAGAAAAAGCCGACGAATTCCTTCAAAATCATTTCGACAAAATCGGTATTCAATCGTCCACCGATATAAAGGCAAAATTTTTCTAGCAATTTCACCAAGGAGCGTACATCAATGATATCCATTTTTTCACGCGTTGTCGTCATTTCTTTTTTAATGGTCTTTTTTATTCCCAATCTCACATTCGCCGAAACAAAAACAGAGGCTGCTGAATGGTATGAGAAGGGGTATGCGTTGTCTGATGCAGGCCGTTTTGCCGAAGCAATTGCCGCCTATGGAAAATCAATTGAGCTGAATCCTGAATATACGGAGGCCTATGTGAACCGGGGGGTGACCTATAAAGCACTTGGTAAATACAAAGAGGCTTTAAATGATTATGACAAGGCCATTAAGCTGAATCCGCAATCAGCAGAAGCTTATAACAACCGGGGAGATGCCTATGATGAAATTGATGACTACAAACAGGCATTGAATGATTACAATAAAGCCATTGAAATTAATCCTCAATACGCAGGGGCCTATAATAACCGGGGAACAA
>CAZBGE010000070.1:0-16154 GCA_964491435.1 uncultured Smithella sp. | reverse complement strand
GTACGCCCTTTAAAGGTGTACCGCGGGTTCAAATCCCGCTCTCTCCGCCAGTTTACTCAACAATTTTTATCGAATAAATTTTATTAATCCGCCTTGAGCCTTTTGACCTTCCGGCTTCGGTCCATGCGCGGCCCTGTTTTTTTCTTGTTTTATTTTCAATATTCTGTATGACCCGGTACTGCATAAGGAAGAAGGAGGAGAGGCCGCATGTTTCCAAGAAAGTATCATTGGGGATTACTGATAGTCGTATTGGGTTTCTGGATCTGGTCGGGAATCAGACCGCATGACACCCGCCTCACTTGGGTACTGGAGACGTTTCCATTCATGGTTGCCCTGCCGGTCATGCTTCTTACATACAGGAGGTTCCCTTTAACCAATCTGACCTATACCCTTATTGCTATCCACGCCATGATCCTGATGCTGGGCGGTCATTATTCTTATGCCAAAGTGCCCCTGGGTTTCTGGATGGAAGACTGGTTCGGGTGGACTCGCAATAACTACGATAAAATCGGTCATTTTATGCAGGGCTTTGGCCCGGCGATTTGCGTGCGCGAAATCATCGCCAGAACATCGCCGCTCAGGCCTGGCAAATGGCTTACCTTCATGTCTGTCGCAACGCCTCTTGCCTTTTCAGCTCTGTATGAAATCATTGAATGGCTGGCTTCCCTTTCCAATCCGGCTGATACCGAAGCCTTCCTTGGAACTCAGGGGTACATCTGGGATACGCAAACCGATATGTTCTGGTGCCTTGCCGGTTCCGTCGTTGCGCTTATTCTGCTGACGAAATTGCACAATAAGTATCTCCTGAAAATGGGCGTTGCGTAATCCGCGTGACGGAAACTTGCCGCGCCCTGATCTTAAAGCCTCAAAGCTAATAACCATCGCAGCGCTTCTTCCTGCCGACGGACCATGCAGGCAAAAAAGCGGCGGCCGGGGGCCGCCGTTCAGTCCATTCCATGTTTTATTACTCCGGCATTAATTTATGGCCGCCTCTTCATTTAATGGCCGGAATAATAATTCATCTTCTATTTTTTCTTATCATACAACTTGATGATGGTGTCCGTAATATCCACGGACTGATCCATGTCCAGAACATTGGAGCGCTCCAGAATGATGCCGTAGCCTCCTTTTTTGACGTAGTCCCTGACAACCTTCATCACGTCGCCCATGATCTTCTGGGTCATCTCGTGATCCATGATTTTGAGTTCTTCATCCATTTCCGCGGTCAGGAACTTTAATTCCCGGACTTCCTTGGTAAGCTGATAGACCTGTCTCTGGCGGATCTCCGTGGTTATCTCGGCGCCGGCGTTTTTGATCTGTTGTTCCAGCTCCCTGATTTTCTTTTCCTTATCCGCCAGAATCGCCCGTTTCGCTTCGCGGTCCGTCATGAAATCGCTCTGCGCTTTTTTCGCCGCCTTCGACTCGCGCATGATCTTCTTCATGTCGATGACGCCAATTTTGACACTCTCCGCCGCGGCAAGAGCCGGCATCACCAGAATCCAAGCAACAAACACCGCCGCCACTAACCATAATCCCTTCTTCATTGCCCATAAACCTCCAATCAATTTAGTAATATAATTCAGCTTGCCAATTTCTGAATTCAGCAAATTATTCCTCCAGGCGCGCCCGGAAACACGCCTGGAGGGTGTTTTTCTTTCCAATCATGCGCGGCATGGACACTCCCATTGACATGCGCCTTATGTTATCTGGCTTTTCCCTGTAAAGCTATTCCGGCGCCGGTTCCGGAAAACGATCCGGCCTCGGGTTTAATGGCGCCGGCGGCGGCGCCCTTGAAATCAACGGGGCCGGCATAAGAGCCGCCACTGAGGTTGCCGCTTCCCGCCACCCTGGCGCCCCAGTTGGCTCCATCCCAGTAGTTGACGTTAAATGTCGCGTTCAGCCCGTTTCCGCTCAAGTTTACGGCCGGACCAGTCAGGGACGGAGCAGCCGCGTAATTGCCGCGGACATCATTTGTCGCCCAGATTTTAGGAACCGCGCCGGTGGAAGTGGCGAAAAATGTCACGTTGTTCATGGTGACATTGCTTAAATTATTCACCACGCCGGCGCCCTGGGTCAGTGTCGCCTGACCCACGTTGATGGCCGGAATCTTCATCGCCGCCATGAAGGCGTTCTTTTCCGCATCGCTCAAACTGTTCACCAGGTTTATGAAAGCGCCGGTTTCCATGAAGGTCCCCTGGGCGATAGTCTGAAACGTGGATGACACAGGATCAAAAAGCCCCTTAAGATTTGCCGCATTCACGAAGGTGACGCCGCTGGTGTAAATTGCGGTGGCGCCCGCAAGTTCGCCGGTTGCCACACCATCAGCCGATGAAAGCACCTGAATATTCATAAAATCCGTTCGCATGCCGGGAATATCGGCTTCCCAGGTCCAAGCGGCGGGGGAGGGGCTTTTTGCTTTATCGTACGATCCTCCCATCAGATTCTGAAAGGCGCCCCAGTAACCGCTCCCGGCGGAAAGATATTCTCCGTTAATCCAGGCATTGCTGCCATTGAGCTCGCGCAGAGTGACGGCATCGCCGGCCACGATGACATCGCCGCTTCCGTAGGGAAAATAATATTCCTGAAGAATTAATTTGTCGGCGTCCAGGAAGTTGTTTGCGTTCAGGTTGCCGCCGCCTTCGCCCAGCTGGTAGTGTCCGTTGATGACGCCTGTTCCCGACCATATGCCGATTTCCGGATAATTTATTCCCGTAAAGTTTCCGTAGATAATGCCGACATGGCCCGCCGGATCGTAATAGAGGCCGCCGACCATGCCGTCGAGCTTGCCGTTTAATTCGTTGCCACCGGAATAGAGAAAATACGCGCCGTTGTCAAACGTGGTGTTCGCGCCGTTTTGGTCGTTGTAGCTGTAAAGCGAGTCGCTGAAGACATGCTGCTTGCTGATCAGCGCTCCGGCGGTTTGCCACTGGCCCAACATGCTGAAATTGACGGGATCAGCCGTCCACAGGGAATCCACGCCGCCCAGGAATGCATTGACGAACAAATTATCCTCGTATTGCCAGGAGCCATCCGTGTAAGACCACATTCCCGGATAGGTTTCACTGAAAAATGCAAGGGGCGCGCCTTCCCATACGCCGGAAGAAAGCGCCTGCCAGGAGTTTCCCATATCCGGCTGTTCGAGCGCGCCGAACAGATTGCCCGATAGAGAGCCCATCTTGGTGTAAGTAATGAATTTTCCGGAAAGTGTTCCAGAGAGGCTGTTTGCGTCCCCGACACTGCCGTTGGCCGTCGCCAGCCAGAAGCCATTGTCTTCGCTCCTTGTTCCGGAAACGTCCGTCTCTCCACCCGCCTTGTATCCGGGCTCCGGTGTGGCAAGCCTGGATACATTGAACTGGGATTTGTTCCAGGGCGTAACCGCCTGCGCTGTCTGCTCCCAGCTTCCGGAACCGGTGTTATAAGAATACAGGCTGACGAGCAGCGTTCCGTCGGCATTATATGACTCGTCGTAGCCTTTTCCGCCCGTGATGGCGCCTGCTGGATCCGTTTCAAACCGGCGGTATTCCCGTGATCCGGAACGGTTATCCGAAAAGTAGTTGTAATTGTAATAGCTCCCGAGACTATCGTAACTGTAACCGCCCGAGTGGCTGTTTGCAACATTGTAAGCCCCAAAAACGCCCGTTCCGCCGGCGACGGCGTTCCAGGCGTTGCCGCTTCCCTCCGGCTTGTTGTAAAGCCCCACGGTCGAAAACCCGTAAATCCCCCAGGCGGCCGCCCAGCTTTTCTCGTAATCGATCAGCCCCATCGTCATTAAACCGCTGCTGTCATAACCGGAGCTCCGGATCCATCCCTGACCGCCAAAGTCGCCGGCCAGCGCCGTTTCTTGGCAGACGGAACCGCCATAGGCTCTGACACCTTCATCGTTACTGTAAATGGTTGATTTCCAGACATGATCGTTTATCCGGCGCGGATCGAGGAGCGGGTCACCCGCAACCGTCTTCTGTTCGGGATAAATGCTTCCCGTCATCTCGATCATGTTGATGGAGGAATAAGCCGTTCCCGTAAGACCTCCCCGCAAGTAGCCGCCCCGTCCGTCCGGATCGATGTACAGGGACAGAAATTGCCCGTTCATCCGGTATTCGCCGTCCGTTCCCGCCTGGGGAATAGCGACTCCATGCATGATGCCCGTGTAGGATCCGCCGTCATAGGTGGTGAGGGAACCGTCCCTGAAATTGTTGCTTTCTATGACCGCTCCCCACAGGAGGCTTTGATTGTTCCGGATATTTTTCAGGTCGATGCCATTTTCGTAACCGGCGGGATAGAAGTTTCCCAAATATGTGACGCCCGCGGGGGATGCAGCCGTCGCCGTCCACAGGGAATCAGTTCCGCCCAGCAAACCATTTGTCCCATCCCAGTTGTAGATCGTGTAAGGATATGCCTCAGCGGGAGGAACTGGCGCGCCTTCCGGATCCGTTTCCAGGCAAGACAGCGCCTTGGACTGATCCCATGCGCCATATTCACGGCCTGTTTCGCTCCAGGTTTGTTCTTCCGCATTATAGGTATAATTGATTTTTTCCGTTGTCCCGTCGGCCAGGTAAGACAGGTCGTATCCTGAGTTTAAATTCCCGTAACGGCGGTAGGAAACGTATCCGGGATTATCATAATCGCAGCTGTAATTATCCGTCAGATAACTGTAGGAGTAAGTTCCGCCGTCCCCATATTCCTTAAACCCGCTCCGGTTGACTGCCGTCGAAGTGAAGGACGGTTCAACGGAACTGACAAACTTCAGATCCCGGCCTTCCCAGACGCCCATGGTGAAAATATCCCATACGTTTTGGTTGGAGTTGAGAGATCCCCGCAAATCGCCTTTCAGGCTTCCCAGCTTGGTTTGGGTAAGGAACTTGCCGTCAAGGACGCCGGAGAGTTTTCCCGTGTCTGCCAGTCCGCCGCTGCCGATGGCGGCCAGCCAAAATCCCTCGTCGCCGATCAAATTGCCGGATCCGGTCTCATCGGTAAAAATATAAGCCCCGAAAAAACCGTTGCCGCCCGCATGGGCGGTCCAGGAAGCAGTGGAGGGATTGGTGAAGCCGCCGTAAAGCGCCATGCCGTAAATGCCCCAATTTTGAGCGGCATTCGTTTCCCGGTTGACAATGGACATCGTGGCGCCGGAGTAGTAACTATCAACCATGGCCAATGCTCCGGAACCGCCGTTTCCGCTATTGTTGTTGATTATGCCTCCATCCGCGAACCGGCCGGCAAGACGGCCCTCCAGATCTCCGTTCCAAATGCTGTCATAAAGGTTTTCAGGCGCCACGCCCGGATCATGCGCCACGGAGGGGTGAGTCCGATTGAGTACGCCCTCCATCTTGAACATGCTGATCGCAGGATACAGATCGCCGGAAACAGAACCTTGCAGGTAACCAGCGCTTTTGTCGGGCGCAATGTAGATTCCCAGAAACTGGCCTTCGAGGCGGTTGTTGACCTCCGAGCCGCCCATCATGCCGACAAAAGCGCCGCCGTCATAGGTTGTGTAGGTGTCGTTCAGATAGTTATAGCTGAAAGTGTTGCCCATCGTGTGCCAGATACTGTCGCCACGATTGATGAACGTGCCCAGGGCGGTCACGGGAATGTCATTTCCGGTCCACAGGGAATTTACGCCACCCAGCCCTCCGAACATAACTCCCGACGGGTTCAAGGTGATATTATCATAGGCGTAATCAACGCGGGCCGTCTTCCCAGGAGGCGGCGCCGGCGTTTTCAGAAAAGCCAGGCCCTTACTGGTATCCCAAACGCCGGAAGATGAGAAGCAGGCTGTTCCATCGCAAACTTCGGTAAATTTGGTTCCATCACTGGAGTAGGAAGTGCTGATGTAATAATCCGGATTGTCAGTCGGCTGTTCATAGCTGGAGCCGTGGCTGTTATCGGCATAATAATGATACTCGTAATACCCGGTTTGCGTTTCACCTGAGTAATAATTGACGCGCCCGTCATACTCTTTGGTGGCGTGCGCGATAAACGCATCCATATTGCTGAAAAAGCTGAGCGGCGCGCTTTTCCAGACGCCCAGTGAACCGGCCTGCCAAACCTTGCCGTTGGCGTCCCAGACGCCCAGAACATCGCCGCTCATCGTCCCCATGTTCCGGCCGGTCAGAAAAACACCCTTGAGAACGCCGGAAACCGTATGATCACCGTTCCATTGCCCCTGATCAATACCGGCCAGCCAGATACCGTCATCGAAATATCTTTCCTGATCCTCGTTGCCGTAATATACGCCAAAGACGCCTCTTCCGCCGGTCCGTCCGCTCCAGGCATCCATCGCTTCCGGATTGTCATAGAATCCAACGGCGGTAAACCGGTAAATGCCCCACGGCTGAGCTATTTTTTGAGCGTCATCGGCAAAGCCCATGGTATTGAAGTCGTAATACATTCCTCTGCTTTCGGATATGACCGCTTGATCATAACCGAGAAAGGGCATCATCCGGTTGGATGTGGCGATATTGCCTGTTCCGTTAAAAGTTCCCTTCAAGCCGGCCAGCAAACCGTTTTCCGACCAGATGAACTGTCCGATGTTTGCGGGATCGATTCCCGCATCGAGCGCCACCGGCTCCGGATACAGGCCGCCCGCCATAGCCGCCATGCCGATGGCCGGATAAGCTTCCCCGGCCAGGGCCCCTTTCAGGTAACCGATATTCCCTGATGGATCCACATACAGGGACAGAAATTTGCCGGACAGGCTTCTTTGTCCGTCAACGGAGGACGGAAGATCAACGCCGCCCAGGTAACCCTGGTATGCCCATCCCTCCGGCGTGGCGGTTGTTCCATCCGAAGGATGCTGGCTGACAATATCCGCGCCCCACATGCGGTAAGGTTTGACGCCTTCCTGATAGGCTCCGATCATTTGCGTATCGGCCGGATTTGCAGCGGTGGCGTTTTTGAGGGAAAGCCCGCCCATCAGACCTGCGAACTGCCCGTCAGGAAATGAAATGACGGATTCGCGGGTGCTCCCTTTGAAATCAGACGGTTGTCCCTCGCTTATCAGGGCGGCCAGATCGCCTGACCATGGTTCCTGCGCCTTGGCGCCGGAAACCCAGGACCACTCGCCGGTTTCGGCGTCATAAATGTAAGTATATGGCGTTGTTTCCTGGATCCCGTTTTGGCCATAGAAAATATTATACCCGGTTCCCCCCGTGATTTCCCCAGCATCGTTTCTTGTATAGCCGCGGTATTCAACCTCTCCCGCCCGGTTGCCCACAACTTGATAATAGTAATATCCGCAAAGATTCTCCTGGCCTGGCTCCTCGAAATTACCCGTAATGAGTTTTTCAGGCGTTGAGATGATTGCCTCAACCTTGTTGGAAAAGGCGAGCGGTTTTTCCCACGAAGGATTGTCCTTTCCGCCATAGACTCCGGCCGACGCGGCCTGCCAGTCATAGAGCCCCGTGTCGCCGTTAAGTTCATAGGCGCCGAAAAGTGCGTCGCCAAATGCGCCCATCGTTGTCAAAGTCAGGTAACGGTAGGCAATGCCGCCCTTCACTTTGCCTTCCGCCCAGGCGTCGCCGGTCAGGTCGGCCAGCCAGTATCCGTCTTGCATCCATGAGTCGCCCTGCCAGTATCCGGAGATACCTCCCGCCTTGGCCTTCCATCCCGCGCCGGGAAGTGTCGTCACGCCGTTGGCCATGGTCGTGCTCCAGAAGCCCCAGTGCTCATCCATCAGCGAAGTTTTCCAGCTTGTAAAATTATCCAAAACCACATCGCCCGCCGCCAGTCCGACAAACTGCCGGTCCGTAAGCTTGCCGCTTTCCCATGTCAGATCCTCCGGCGCAACGCCGGTGAGCGACTGCTCATAGAAGGCGTAGCGCTCCGCATGCATGGACCAAGCGCCGGCGTCCTGGCCGCTTGCCATTCCCGGGTAGAAGTCGCTCGTCAGATGGTAGGCGATATAACCAGCCTTTCCCTCCGGACGGACAAAAAGGGCGGCGTAAATGCCCTGACCTTTGTTGTCGCCGTAATTGACGCCGAGCATATCTCCCAGAAGCGCGCCGCCGTCGCTCGTTGTTGCCAGGCCGTTATCGGAAGGCGTGTCAACCCACCAGAGTCTGCGGTTGTTGGGATTTTCGTAGCTTCCCCTTCCCACAAACGTATGGGCGTCTCCCCAGGGCAAGCTCGTGCTGCCCAGCAACCCCCGCATTTTACTGCTCTCATCCCAGCCGTGCGTCGGAAGGCCGTCCACATAACGGGTGTACATGAAAGCCCCTCCTTCGTACGCCACGGAACCGGCAAAGGCCAGTTTGTCCAGCGTAAAACGGCCCGCTCCCGCGCTCTGATAGGCATTGCCGTTGTAATAACCGCGATAATCAAGATCAATCTTCCCGATATACTCCCCGTCCAGATAGTCGAGCATGCCGTTTACCGTGACATGCCCGAGCAGATCATCCGTGCCGGAAACAACGCCGAACATATAATAACTGTTGTCATCGCCGGCGCGCGAATAATAAGTTTTCCATGTTTCCAGCGCCTGGTTGTTCTGAAAAGTTCCCTCCTGCGTGGTCACGTTCCAAACGGCCAGTATTCTGGCGCGGCCGTCATAGGTTACGGGGATGCCGGATATGCCTTCCGTATAGGAAGCGCTCAGGGGATCAACCATGCCTCCGACATTGATGCTGCCGATAACCGGCAGAGCATAGGCATAGGCGGTCATTTCATTTTCCAGTGCGCCGGGAAGAATGGCCGTATCGCCCAGAATGCCTGTTTTTGTTTGCAGCGGACCGGTTCCGGAAAATGCTCCGGTGGAAGCGTCGTAAGTTCCGTTAAGGGCGCCGTAAAGGTATCCGGCTCCCGTGCCGGTAACATAGATGCTGCTGGTCAGCCCTTCCCATGACCCCGGCGCACCGGCGAAATAGCCAGAATATTGGCCGCCGCCGGTTGAACCGCCAAGATTGGGTTGCAGGCTCCCCCATACGGACGGGAGGTTGTCCGCCGTTCCGGAAACGATTGTTTCCGACACGCCCTTGGTTAAATTTTTCCGTTCGATTAATTTACCATCCGACAGCCATTCCGCGCTGATGACGCCGGTGGACACAGTTTCGATTACATCGGCGGGTTTGGACGGATTTACCGGCACAACGGGCGTCTGCTCCACGATGGGCCCCGCCGGATTGGTTGAAACAAGCGTTCCCGCGCCGCCGCCGATCTCCGGAGTGCCGCCTGTTGAAGATGCCGGATCGCCGCCCAGGATGGCGCCGCCCGTTGTGCCGCCGGCGTCTGCTCCCGCTGTTCCCTGTTCATCATTGCTTTTCTTGGAGTCTTTTTTCTTATCCGGCAAGTTCGTATCCTGGAAGAACTTATCCATTTCACCTGGTGTTGCGGGTCTGGATCCGGGAGGCGTGTTGCGGCTGGTGACAAACATCCAGACGCCGGGATTAATGGTTTTTCTTTCACCGGGACGGCCTAAACTGTACATGTAACCAGAACCCTCCGAGAATAAACTGCCGGCTACGCCGTTCTCATAAGAGGAGAAAAATATAGTTCCGCGAACACCGCAGACGGATGTCGGAGTGTGAACCTCATATTGGGATTCACCCTTGGACCCGAAAAGCTTCGTCGAGGCGGTAACGATATTCTGCACTTTGCCCCTGAACAAGCTCAGGATGGTTTTCCTGCTTGTTTTTTGCAGGCTGAATTCCGTGATTTTCAAACGGCTGTTTTCGGCCAGGCGGGCGATGCTGCCGTCAACCCAGGTTACCTCGCATTTAGACGCGCTTTTGGTCCGTATGATGTCGCCCACATGGACGTCTTGACCGATAAATGACGCCTTTGCGGGCTGACCGGACGCGGTCAGATCCGCCCGTCCCTCAAGATTGGTGATTTTGCCCGCCGGCGCGGCTTGCGCCAACGCCGCCAAAGCCATAACCATCAATAAGATAAAAGCAAGGGATGTCAGTTTCGTTTTCATAAGTTACTCCTTTAATAGATTCATCCTGAAAAAGCCTGTTAATACCGGAATTCCAAACCTGCCATGTACAATTCACGGGTGTAAGCGTTAATGGGGATATTGGAATCCACGCCCGTCGCGCTAAACTGGCAGATAAAAGAGCCATGCTTCCAAAACGCCCAGTTCAGGCCGATGGACCCGTTATATGTCACATCTCTTCTCTTCACCAAGCCGTTGGCGGTGACCAGATCTGGTTGATCATACAGGTAATCCTGCATATAAACCCCGCCGGTCAGCTGAAGGCTGAGCAAGCCGAATTTTTCGGCTGTATTTCCGGAAAGAAGGGGAATGCTGAGGTTGCCCGTGATTTTTTTACCGTAATTCGACCACCATAATCCATTGGCGTTGTCCTGATTAAATTCAGCGCGCAGATTGAAAAAGCCGTTGGGCGTGTAGATCCAGATCCAGCTCAGATAAGCCTTGAATCCTTCCATGTCTCTGACATTTTCCGGACGGGTGTATTTCTGATGATCATAATCTTTCTTTTCATAACCGATATAAAATTCAAGAATATTGCTTTCGTTGATTAAAAACCGGGCGGACGGGCCGAACGTGTAATAATCCAGGTATCTTTTATAACCGGCATTGGAATCCGGCGGAATAACGCCGTTGAACTCGTCCGTGCGCAGGAGGAAATTTGTATAACCGGCGTTCAAATTGACGGCCGCACGGCCGAAATTATATCCCGGCGCCACGGAAACGGAATTGGCCAGGGAGTCGTGGGAATGGGTGTGCTTGGAATTGACGACGGAAGCCGCCGTGTAGGAACCGTTGAAAAGCCAGGGGCCTTCTATTCTTGGCGTAAAGTCCACACGGACGGATGAGTTCAGGGCGGCGCCTTTCTCGTCGTCGAGTCCCGCCGCATAGGCGTCATCTTTGGGTTTGGAAATAATGTTGGTGTCATACCCGCCGAAAGCGCTCAGCGTTACATGCAAAGGCTGGTGGGTTTTGATGGCGGCGTCCACAATGTCCTGGTACTGCCTGGCGTAACCTGCAAGATCCGAGACGGGATTCTGCGTGACGGATAAGTTGAGGCTTTCCCTGGCTTTGCTTAGTTTGCCTTCCTTCATGTACGCCATGCCGATTTGCAGATCAGCCGCCTGAGCGAAAGAGGCGTCCAGGCGCTTCGAATTTTCAAAGGCGCTCACTGCGTCGGCGGTCTTGTTTTCCTTCAGCAGAATTAATCCCTTGAGAAAGGCGATTTTGGCGGGAATGATGTTTTCGCGTTCGGCCGTTGCCACGCACTGTCCGGCTTCCTCGATTTTGTTTTGCTGGTACAGGACATCAATCAGTTCGACGTAGGCTTCCTTGATGGCCGGTGTCAGGGATACTGCGTCGCGCAGATGTTTTTCCGCGCTTGATAAATCGTTCGCCCGCTTATAAGCCATTCCCAAAACAAAAGCCGCCATCGGCGATGTCGCATCCGCTTGCCTGGCTCTGGTCAAGGTCTCGATGGCTTCTTCAAAATTCTCCTCCTGATACTGTTTGACGCCTTCTTCCAAAAGAGGATTGGCTGTTTGGGAATAAGCCGGAAAAGTTAAGGCCATATTCAAGAGAAAAACACCGATTATCAAAACCACTTTCTTCATTGCAGATTTCCTCCGGGAAAAGTAATAGTGATTCGAAAAACATATTTCATTTTGGAACAACAAACAGAACGCGCCGCGAAACAACTGGCAAATGAAGCGGCGAAAAGGAAATTCAGCAAGCGCATTGGGCAATTTCCATGATGAATTTGAGAAATTAACAGTCCAGCCGAAAAAATCAATCAAACAAAAGACGCATCTTGATATCAGCGGAAAAAATTTCGCGTAATTATCTCTCTCCGATACATGGCTGTCAATAAATATTTTGACAATGATAACACGTCACGCGGTTATGATTGGCAATCGGCCATTGAATCTGCTATACATGCCAAACTGCTTGTGCGTCTTAAATCACAACTATTTTGCATCATCGATTACAGAGGAGAACCGTGGATTTTGCATTTTACCGGCTACCAGGCAAAATACTTAGCTTACGAACTGACCCGCCGATTTCCACCAGACAGCACAGAGAAAATTACCGCCGCCCTCGTTGATGCGCAGGTTGATCTTAATCCTCACCAGATCGATGCCGCGCTCTTTGCGTTTCAATCTCCACTTTCCAAAGGTGCATTATTGGCTGACGAAGTAGGCTTGGGCAAAACCATTGAAGCGGGGCTGGTGCTTTCACAGAGGTGGGCGGAACATAAGCGGCGCATCCTCATTATTACCCCATCCAATTTGCGTAAGCAGTGGTATCAGGAACTGACCGGTAAATTCTTTTTGCCTTGCCGCCTGCTGGAAACGAAATCATACAATAATGCAATAAAAACCGGGATCTTGCAGCCGTTCCAGGCGTCAGAAATCATTATTTGTTCGTATCATTTCGCCAAAAGTAAGGCGAGTGACATCAGCGCCATGCCATGGGATCTGGTCGTTATTGATGAAGCGCATCGTCTGCGCAACGTCTATAAACCATCCAACGTCATTGCCAATACCCTAAAGTTGGCCCTAGCCGGAAAAGACAAACTTTTGCTTACGGCAACACCATTACAAAATTCCTTGCTGGAACTATTTGGTTTGGTCAGTTTCATTGACGAACATACTTTCGGCGACATGAAGAGCTTTCGCGAGCAGTTCGTCAACCTGAATCAAGAGCAGGTGTTTCAAGCTCTGAAGGCGCGGCTAAAGCCGATATGCCATCGCACTTTGCGTCGTCAGGTGCTGCCTTATATCAAATACACCAAGCGTTTGCCGCTGGTTCAGGAGTTTACGCCGGAAGAAAGCGAAGATCGCCTTTATTCTCTTGTTTCGGAATATTTACAGCGCGATAATCTGCAAGCGCTGCCGGCGTCTCAACGATCGCTCATGACCCTGGTATTGCGCAAACTATTGGCCTCATCCACCTTTGCCATTGCGGGCGCGCTCATTTCCATCTCGAACCGTTTGAAAGCCAAGCTTCGCCATGCGGATTCTGCCGAATCGCTTGCGGAAGCGCTGGATCAGGATTACGAGGCGCTGGAGGAGACCGCCGACGAATGGGGGCAGGATGAACCGGCTCAGCCCCTCACCCAGGAAGATCGCGCAGCCATCGAAAAAGAAATAGCAGATCTTGACGCCTTTGCCGGCTTGGCGTCTTCCATCGAACATAACGCCAAAGGCAAATCCCTTTTAAAAGCTTTGGAAATCGCCTTTGCCAAGGCCGCAGAGATTGGCGCTGTGCAAAAAGCCGTTATCTTTACGGAATCACGCCGCACGCAAAATTATCTGTTGCGCCTTCTGGGCGATAGTCCATTTGCCGAAGGCATTGTCCTTTTCAATGGGTCCAATACGGATGAAAGATCCAAACAAATTTACAGTGACTGGCTTGCGCGCCATCAAGGGACCGATCTTGTCAGCGGATCACGCACCGCCGATATGCGGCAGGCCTTGGTGGATTATTTCCGTGATAAGGGCAGAATCATGATTGCCACGGAGGCAGGCGCGGAAGGCATCAACCTCCAGTTCAGTTCACTGGTTGTCAACTACGATTTGCCCTGGAACCCGCAGCGCATTGAACAGCGTATCGGCCGTTGCCACCGGTACGGACAGCAACATGACGTTGTGGTGGTCAATTTCCTCAACCGTAAAAACGCCGCTGATCAGCGGGTATTTCAGCTTCTGTCCGAAAAATTCCAGCTTTTTGAAGGCGTGTTCGGCGCCAGTGATGAAGTGCTGGGCGCCATCGAATCCGGTGTGGATTTTGAAAAAAGAATAGCGGCTATATATCAAAGATGCCGCAAGCCTGAAGATATTCAAAATGCTTTCGATCAGCTTCAGCTTGAACTCAGCCTGGAAATCAACGAAGCCATGATCCATACCCGCAAGGAATTGCTGGAAAATTTCGACGATGAGGTCAGGGAAAAACTTCGCCTTCGCGACGAAGCGTCCAAAGCCTGCCTGAATCGTTTTGAACGCCAACTCATGCAGCTTACCCGCTACGAATTGACCGGGCATGCCGATTTTCTCAGTGATTCGTCCTTTCGCCTGAACTCTCATCCCTTTTGCGATGGTACGGATCAAATACCGCTGGGACTTTATGAATTACCGCGTCGCACAGGCGATGCCCATCTTTATCGCCGCAGCCACCCCCTGGCGACAGCGCTGACGGCGCAGGCAAAAAGCCGCGAGCTGGCAGTGGTTGAAATTCACTTTGATTACGGTAAGCATGATGGGAAAATCAGCATCGTGGAGCCGTTGATTGGCCAAACCGGATGGCTCACCGTGTCCGTTTTTACCATTGAATCGCTTGATCAGGCCGAAGACCATCTTATCGTTACGGCCATGACCGACCAGGGGAACATGCTCAAAGAAGAAACGGCCGTGCGCCTTCTCAGTCTGCCTGCTGAAGTGATCGGACCCGCAACAGTGCCGTCATACATCGATATGTTGATGGACTGCACCCGGCAGCGCCAGTCCAATATCCAGGGAGAGATTTCCGCGCGCAATGCCCGTTTTTTCGAGCTCGAAGCGGAAAAACTCGACGGCTGGGCCGACGATTTGAAGGTTGGTCTGGAGCACGAAATCAAGGAATTGGACCGTCAGATCAAGGAGGCGCGGCGTGCTGCAACAGCCGCGCTGACGCTGGAGGAAAAGCTTGCCGGTCAAAAGCAAATCAAAAACCTGGAGGCCCAGCGCAATCAGAAGCGCCGGTCGTTATTTGACGCACAGGATGATGTGGATCGGCAGCGGGAAGCGTTGATTGGAAAGATTGAAAGAAAGTTGAGTCAGAGGACTTCATTGCTTTCGTTATTTTCTATACGATGGAATTTGTCATAAATGCAAGAAGGACCATTTTGTTGACGTCAACAAAATGGTCCCGACAGAATACGGGAGGCAGACATGGAAAAACAACTGGTTATCAGATTGAATAAGAGTTTTGAGGATGCCGCTTATCAGGAAAACGGTGTCGAATACTGGATGGCCCGTGATTTGCAGGAATTGCTGGGCTACGATGAGTGGCGTAACTTTACCAATGTCATCGATAAGGCAAAAATTGCCTGTAAAAACGCCCGTCAGGACGTCCCGGACCATTTTGTTGACGTCAACAAAATGGTCCCGTTGGGGTCAGGCAGCGAAAGAGCAATCGATGATATCATGCTGACCCGCTATGCCTGCTACCTGATCGCTCAAAATGGCGACCCCAGAAAAGAGCAGGTTGCCTTTGCTCAAAGCTATTTCGCATTTCAAACCCGCAAGCAAGAACTTCTGGAAGAGCGCATTGATTTGATCGAACGATTACATGCCCGCGAGAAACTTGTCGCCACGGAGACGGAGTTATCAAAGCTCATCTTTGAACGCGGCGTGGATCATCAGGGTTTCGGACGCATCCGCAGCAGGGGAGACCAGGCGCTTTTCGGGGGATTGACGACCCTCCAGATGAAAAAGAAACTGGAAATTCCCGACAGCAGGCCCCTTGCGGATTTTCTGCCGACGATCACCATCAAGGCCAAGGATCTGGCCACCGAGATCACCAACTTCAATGTTAAAAAGAAGAACCTCCGCGGGGAACCAGCCATTACAGCGGAGCATGTGAAAAATAATAAAGACGTGCGCGGCGTATTGGGGAAAAGCGGCATTAAGCCTGAGGATTTACCTCCCGAAGAAGACCTGAAAAAACTGGAACGGCGTGTCAAATCTGAAGAAAAGATGGTATTGAAAGAAACGGGAAAGTTAACAAAAAAATAAATCGGGGAAATGATGGCGGAGAAGAAACAAAAACTGGAACTTACTTGGATCGGTAAGGAGAATCGGCCGCGGCTGGAGCCACGAATACTTCTCGAAGATCCGAAGAAAACATATCATGCCAGGCATCGGGTGACCGGCAAGGACATTTTCGACAATCGCCTGATCTTCGGGGATAACCTGCTGGCGCTGAAGGCGCTGCATTGACATTGGAAGAAAAACTCATCGGACAGAAGCAGATTAAAGACCTGGCGACCCAGCGTAATCAGAAGCGGTAAATAGAAATAGTTGCTATCCGATACCAATGAATAACTCAACAATATTTTCCTGTTGTGGTATAAGTCGCATAAATATAAATTTAAAAGAACATGCCATATCAATGAACATGAAATATAGTCACAATATTAAACTATGAGAAAGGTTGAAAAAGCGATGATTATATCCTTGGATAAACTTGG
>CAZBGE010000069.1:0-16166 GCA_964491435.1 uncultured Smithella sp. | reverse complement strand
CCGCTGTCTTTCAGCGCGGCCTGCATGGATCGTATGGCGCCGGAAGCCTTTTCATCAGGCGCGGTCATGTGAAACGCATCGCAGCTCACCCCGTACCCCAGCAGTTCACCATAAATTTTTGCTCTCCGCGCCCTTGCCGCCTCCAGCGGTTCCAAAATCAGGATAGCCGCCGCCTCACCCAGCGAAAGCCCCGCGCGATTCCTGTCAAAAGGGCGGCAGACATCCTCATCGACGGATTTCAGGGCGTTGAAAGCGGCGTAGGTTAGCCGGCTCATCGGTTCCACGCCGCCCGCGATCATCGCGGACGCCTGACCGCCGGCGATTAAATCTCTGGCGTAGCCCAAGGCGGTGGCGCCGGAAGAGCAAGCGGTCATAAAGGTGGCCTTCGGACCCGAGGTTCCCAGATTGGAGGCAATGCGGTCCGCGGACGATGCGGAAAAGACGGTGGACAACCGGGAAAATCGCGACCGGCCGGAACCTTGGGCAAGCAGATCAACATAAAAATTTTCCGCCTCCAGAAGTCCGCCGGACCCGCCGCCGATAGCCACACCCGTTTCTTCCCTGATTGACGCAGGCAACGGATAAAGACCGGCGTCGCGCAGGGCCTCCAGGGTCGCGGCAAATGCCAGTTGATCGGCGCGGGACATCCTTTTGAGGGAATACTCCTCGGGAATCGACTGGCGGGGCATAAAGTTCCTGATCTGGCCGCCTTTATGCGTGCGATAGGCGGTTGTGTCAAACAGATCAATTTCGGAGACGCCGCAAACACCCAGCCGCAGCGCCCCGGCAAACTGCGCAATATTGCCGCCGATAGCATTGATCGTTCCCATGCCCGTGATGACAACCCTTGTTTTCTGATCCATAGCGCCTTTCCGGCTGTTACTGCACAACTAAAATCGCCGTTGAAACTTAAGGTCAAGCCACTAAAAAGTCAAACAAATATTATCGTCCGGATAGACGGTCAAATGGCCTCTGCCCGGCGTTTCGGCAGCGCAGATTTTCTTTCTACTCTTCAGTTGATGAAATTTGAGAAAAATGCCATACAGTAGACGAAAATATTTGAATAATCAGGCGCCGCCGCGGAAAAATTTGGCTTTAAAACCGGCGTCGATCTGAATATTTCGCCGGATAGAGGAATGCTTTCCCCGGGCAATCAAATTGCAAAACCGGTTAAGCCAAAATCGCCTATTGCCCCTCGCCCGTCCGCGCTTCAGCGATTTTCTGTTCAAAGATTTTTCTTGCCTGCGTGGCCAGCGCGTTGATGGAGAAATCGTCCGCCCGGTAGTCGGGCCTAAGCGACGCAATCAGCTCCAGGGCGATGGTTTTTTTCTTCCCCATCCGGAAGGAAAACGCGCCGGGACGAAACAGCTTGTCGGTATCCCGGATCAAAACCAGTTTTAATTCCGCATTGCAGTATCGCGCAATGCTGAACACGCCTTTATTGAAGGGACCCAGCCGACCGTCACGGCTGCGCGTGCCTTCGGGAAAAACAAACAGATTGCCTCCTTCCGCCAGATGGCATTTGATGCCCTCCAGGTTGTCAATCATCGCCGGACCCTGCATTTCAGAAGGCGCGGAAGGCACATAGCCCGCCTTTTTCAAAAACCAGCCGAAGACCGGCACGCGGAAAAAGGTGTTTTTCACGATGGTTGTCTGCCGCTGAAAAAGGGAGACCAGTAAAATGGGGTCCAGGTAAGAAATGTGATTGCAGACAATAATCGAGGAACGAAGGGCGCGTACATCCTCATCAATCATAAATGTTGTTCGAGGCGTCAACAGTCCCGCAAGAGCAAAAAAATATTTCATATGGAGGTGATTCATCTTTTGCAGAACGGCGGCGCTGTTTTTTAACTGCAGGTAACATGGAATATACAGAACAGGTAGGATCAACAAATAACCAAAAAGAAAATAAGCCCACAAAAGCAGCGTCAGGCCAAAATCGGTGATGCGCTGGAAAAATTGAAGAAGGGTCATTTCAGGCGCAGTTCATCTTTCGGATCAGCAGGCTGGTATTGACGCCGCCGAACGCAAAATTCTGGATGGCGGCGGTGGCACATTTCCGTTCGACAAGTTTTTGAACGTGCCGGACCATCGCACAGCGTTCATCAACATCTTCGAGATGAAGCGTGGGCGCAATAAAACCTTCCTGCATCATGTATAAGGTCAAAACCGTTTCAATGCCGCCGCAGGCCGCCATGGTGTGCCCCATGTAACTTTTCAAAGCCACCACATGGGGATGATCGCCAAAAACCGCGCTGGTGGCCTGGGCCTCGATGATATCCCCCATCTTGGTGGCCGTGGCGTGAGCGCTGATCAAATCAACATCGGCGGCGTTGATTCTGGCGTTTTCCAGACTGAGCCGCAGGGTTTTGGTAATGCCGTCCAAATTGGGCAGGATCAGATCGCCGCCGTTGGAATTGCAGGCAAAACCAATCACCTCGGCCAGCATCGGCGCGCCGCGTTTTTTGGCGAATTCATATTCTTCCAGCATGACGGCGCCCGCTCCCTCGGCGACCACCAATCCGTCGCGCGCTTGATCAAAGGGACGGGGAGTTTCCCCGGGCCGGTCGTTGAAAGCGGTGGAACAGGCCAGCAGATTATCAAAAACGGCAACCGTGATGGCGTCATATTCATCCGCGCCGCCGCAGAGCATGGCGTCTTGCAGACCATACTTGACTGCCTCATAGCCATAGCCAATAGACTGGCTCGATGTCGTGCAGGCGGTGCCGGAAGCAATAATGCGGCCGGTAATGCCGAACATTTTGGAAATATTCACAGCGGTGGTATGCACCATGGATTTCAGGTAATCCACCGCGCCAATGCCCTGATAGGACGCCTTGTCTTTGGCGTCAAAAAATATTTTGTAAATATCACGCTGCACGGTGGGAGAACCGTGAATCGACCCGAAAGCCACACCCAGCCTGCCTCCTGTCACAAACTCCTGGGAAAACCCCGCCTGCTCCAGGACTTCCCTGGCAACCTGACAGGCGTAATAGGCCACCGGCCCCATGGTTTTGCGGTGCTGACGCTTGAAATCGTACGCAATGGGATAGCTCACCGTCCCGTAAACACGGGAATGAAGAAAACGGCTGAGCAACTCGTCTTCGCGCATTATTTTAACGCCGGAAATTCCCTGGACCAGGCTCTCGACGATTTCACTTTTGCCGTGTCCGATGGGCGAGATGGCCGAACAGGCGGTTATGACAACTCGACGCTCGGTCATCTATTTTTTCTCCGCCGCCTTGCGCTTATTGGCCAGCATTTCAATATAGTCGATGATTTGTCTCATGGTGCGGATGTCCATGGCCTGCTTTTTTTCCTGCTGCGTCAACTCTGAATCCAAATACTTTTCAATCTCCAGGAGCAGTTCGATGGCGTCAATACTGTCAAAACCGTAGGCTTCCCGCAAATTGACATCCATCTCCGGATTTTCAACTTCAAATTCCACAAGAAAAATACGGCGGACTTCTTTTTCAATATCCTGGCGAGTCATTAACTTTGGACAACTCCTTTATCATCAAATATCCGTTTATAAAGTTTGCTTGACCAGACAATTAATGGCGCAAGTTCAAAGGATTTCTTTCCTGACCGGTCATGGCCGGGATGCCTTAGCATGAATCAGCGTCGCCGTCCAGCATTAGAGTAACCGTTGAAATTCCAGGGCAAATTGCTTGTCACCGGCAAGCCGCCGCACAACGTTGAACGATCCCATGATGGCGCCCATAAGCCCCGGCGCCAGCGCATTTTGGCCGGCAAGGCATAATCCGCCAACCGGCAAACGATTTAAAGACGCGATTTTTAAAAGCTGGCGGGAAGAACGCCTGACGCCATAACAGGACCCTTCCGGGCAATTCATGTAATCGCGCAGCGTCAGGGGGGTGAACACATCGAGAATCCGCGGATTTTTCAGGGGGCCGAAAATCGCCCCGGCTTTTTGCAAAAGGGCGGCGGCGAACGCCAGTTTCTTTTCCTGATAGGCAGCGCCGCGCTTTCCCGGCATTGTATTTTTCCAGCGATCCCAATCGCCGTAAAGGGACCGGGTGATGATAGTAAGCAAATGGGATGACGGATTGCTACTTTGCCTCAGCTGATAAAAAACTCCGTCTTCGATAAAACCGCGTTTGTCGCAGTGCAGCCGGTAAAGATTGTAATCTATTGCAGTATGCTCTCCAGCATCAACGATCGCCTGCACGGCAATCACGCCATGCGTTTCTTCAAGCATTGATATTCTTTCCCTCAGGGAGGCGCGCAAAGCGTTTTCGGGCAGCAGACCCAGCAATGCTTTCGGGTGGATCGCCGCCACGACCGCATCCGCGGGCAGTTCAGCGCCCGTTTCCAGGCTGACGCCTGTTACCCGCCCTGCGGAGAGACTGATTTTACGCGCACCCGCATTCAGCATCAGCCTGCCGCCTGTCTGGGCGAAACGGCTGGCGAAAACATCCGCCAGTTGACTGCCCCCGTTTTTCAAACGCCATGACGAAAATAAATATCCGGCAACCACCATGTGATGAAAGATGACCGGACAATCAGAGAGATCAACGCCGATGAGCTGGCAGGGCGCCGCAAGCACGGCGCGCAAGCGTGGCGAAACCCGGAGTTCATCGAGCAGGTCGCCCATCGGACGGAAAAAATCCATATTCTGAAAAGGATTGCCCTGATTAAGAAAGAAAGATGAATCCATCATTCTTCCGGCGATCTCGCGCAGGTTGCTCATCAAAACGTCCAGCGCGGCCGCATCATCCGGAAAGGTTTTGCGCAGGCTTGCCTCATACGCGTCGACGCCGACCGGGAAATCGAAAATAAAATCATCAAAAATGTACCGGTCAATCACGCCGCTTGTTCCCATGGGGTAAAACAAATCTTCCACGGAAATGCCCAACACGCGAAACATTTTTCCCAGGGGTTCGGCTGGCCCCAGAGCGCCTACATAATGCACACCCACAGGACAGTCCATGCCCCCGCGCAGGTAGGAACGCATCAGGCCGCCCGCCGCCCGATTCTTTTCCACAATGGTGACATTGCCGCCCAGGATCTTCAGCAGAATTCCCGCGGAAAGACCGCCGACGCCCGCGCCGATGATCACGATATTATTTCCTTCAATTTGCTTTTTCATGGATGGGTTCCCTGGAATTATTCTTTAAGCCGCAAATCATTTTTGATCTCTTCGGATTCGATCAATGTCATGATCAGTGTGTAATTGACCATGTCCGAAGACTGAAGTTTAATGTGGGAATAGGGTTGCGCCGCTTTTGCATCCAACATGACGCTTCGTTTCAGAGCGCCCTCTTCCGCATAGCGCCGGATGATGATGCGTCCATCACGGTTTTCCGACACATCAATCCAGCCCCCCTGTTCTTCATGCCAGCGGCAAACCGGATCGCCTGGGGACAATACCCCTTTCCGGGTCAGGGCGCCCCCAGGCGCGAAAAAAATCAATCCGATATCATTCATCATATTACGGGCGAAGTCCGCCGCGTCAAAAGGCGGTAACGCCCGGGTAACCACCGTGCCGGACGGCCCCCGGGAGGCTTCAAAGACCGCCATGCCTTCCGGCGTCAGAAGGGCGCAGGAAAGGGTTTGTAAACCGGGATCAGCAAGGGTCACGCCAATCATGACCGCTCTCGTTTCACCGGACAGGCGCACTTCAATGCCGTGAATGAGACGGGTTTTAGCCGCCAGAAAGGGCGACGGACAGCTCAGCAGCGGGTCCGCAGAGGGCCTGATTTCCGGCAAGGCCGCGCAAGACACCAGGAAAAAAGAGCCGATGAATAAAAGAAGTCCCTTCATTGAACTTCCCTGAAGACCGATGCCTGAATATCCTGATTAATCATCACATGCTGAAAATCAATCCTGGTTTCCGCCGTTGCGCTTTCAATGATCCGCACTGATTTTACCGACATGTCTTTGCGGGAAAGCGTAATCTCAATTTTTTCAATCATGCCGGCCAGGCTCTTGTCCGCCGGCGTCAGCGTAACCTGCGTGTTGGTCCCTTCCCTGATGGTTGCGGTAAAGGACGGGTTGGCATCGAATTTGCCGTTCATCCAGCCGCCAATTTCGTTCAGCACCATCTTCATGGCCTGCGCGCCGCCAGTTTTATCTTCAACCATTTTACCGCCGGAGGCCATATAGCGTTTCGTGTTTCCCTGGCCGGAAATCGTCACGCTCTTAATTGGTTTCGTGTATTCCCAGCGGATGGAATCGGGTGCGGCGTAATAAAATTTCCCTTCCGTAACCAGCGGCTTGGAAAGAATCTTCATGACTTTTTTTTGCACGAAATTGGCGGAAATGGTTGAAATCCGCGCTGCATCCTTGCGCAATCGCTCAAAGTCATCCGCCTGGACACGGATCGGCAACACGGCCATGATCATGAACAAAAGCAGGGCTGATTTGATAATGTCCGCCACTTTGTCCATCCTCAATACATCCCGCCGTTAATACTGATCACCTGTCCCGTGACATATGAAGCATCCTCGGAGCACAAAAAGCGGACCACCCGGGCGACTTCTTCGGGTTTTCCCACCCGCGCCATTGGAATCATGCCTTTAATGGCGTTGGCATCCAGCGGCATAGTACTGAGCATATCCGTTTCGATGGGACCAGGCGCGACGGCATTGATGCGAATCCCGAAGCGCGCCACTTCCTTGGAGATGGAGCGGGTAGCCGCGTTGATCCCTGCCTTGGCCGCCGCGTAATTGGCCTGGCCGCGGTTGGGAACCATGGATGAAATGGAAGAGACGGAGACAATCGCGCCGCGTTTCTTCCGGACCATTTCGCGCAGGACGGGCCTGGTTACATTGTAAAATCCGTTCAGAACCGTATCAATGACTACGCGCCAATCCTCTTTTCCCATCATCAGGAAAAGACCGTCGGCGGTGACGCCCGCGTTGTTGACGAGAACGTCGATTCTTTTATGCGCCTCAACAATTTTCGCGAGCGCCTCCTGAACTTCCTCCGCATTGGCCACGTCGAATTTCCGTATTTCACCGGCCGCGCCGGCCGCTTCAATCTGCGCCAGAGTTTCCTGCGCCGCCGCTTCGCTGGCGTTGTAATTGACAATGACATAGTAACCGTTTCCGGCCAGTTCCACGGCCGTAGCCCGCCCGATGCCCCGGCTGGCGCCCGTCACAATGGCTATCTTTTTTTCATCCATGTTCCCGTTTTGCTCCTTCATATTTTTAGTTTTATACATCATCATTCAAACGCATGACCTGTAACACCGCCGAAAGCAGAATTTCGTCGCCCGCTTTCACCACGCCTTCCGTCACACCGTATTTTTCAAACGAATATAAACTGTTGACCGATGCTGTAATCCGGGTGCCGATCGGGATGAACTCCCTGGAAAAATCAGCGGACTTAATGCCGACCAGCCAGCCCCTGACGCCATCCTTGCCGTTTTTCTTCCGTTTATACCCTTCCACAATGGCGGCGGTCTGGGCAATGGCTTCCAGCAAAACAATGGACCGGACCGCCCGTCCGTCACAAAGAGGCCAACGCTCATTCACCACAGCTGCGGCAATGCCGTTATCCTGGGTTACTTCAATCACCTCTGTAATGATTTTGATCGGTTCCCGGTGCGGAATCAAAGATTCAATATCGATCATGGGTTTGTTCCTCTTTTTGGGAAACTAATGAAAAAACGTTTCAGAAGTCAACAGAAAACATCTGGTGAATGGTGAATATGAATAGTGAATAGTGAATAGTGGATGGCGGATGGCGGATGGCGGATGGCGGATGGCAAAAACGTCCGGCTGCAGAAAACCGGCTCCGCCGCCTTTACTGCTTCCCCGAAAACCCCGCATTGATTTTTTATTTTATTTCCTATACAAAAATAAAAAAATCATGAGCGGAAATCACGATGACCCCGAAAAAACAAAACCCCTTTGTCTCCGCCTTTCATAAAATTCTGACGCCGTCAAAAACGCTTTGCCCGAAAGAGTTTGCTTATGCGGGGGACACCTACGGCGAAGTCTTCAGACTGGCCGCCGGTTTGAAGAAAACCTTCGTCAAAAGCGAGGCGGAAAAATCCGTCTGCCTGTGCACGGAAAACAAAACCGTGGTCGCCGCTTCCGTCATCGCCTCGCTTTACGGCGCCTGCAACCTGATTCTGCCTTATGCCTTTTCTGCGCATGCCCTGATGGAGATGTATGAGGCAACAGGTTTTGAAACCGCCATCGCCGATCATCCTGAAGACATGCCCGGAGTGGAAATTGTCACTCCGGAAGCCGGAGACCTGTCTGATTTGCATCCGGAGGATATACGCGATCCGGATCAGCCTTTTTTGAGGCTTTTCACGGGCGGCTCCACGGGCAAACCCAGAGTATGGTCCAAATCGCCGCGTAATCTGCTTGCCGAAGCTTTTTATCTGCGCGACAAATTCAACATGACCTCCCGTGACCTGTTTATCTCCACCGTTCCGCCGTATCACATCTACGGGCTTTTGTTTTCCATTCTGGCGCCCTTTGTATCCCGCGCCCGCGTGATGCCTGACATTTATACTTTTCCGCAGGAAATCATTTCGACGATAAACCGCCGCGGGGCCACCGTGCTGGTGAGTGTTCCAATTCATTACAGGTCTTTGCATGTGGATGATCTGTCGGCGCCTTCGCTGAAAATGGCTTTTTCTTCTTCCGGATTTCTGGACCGGACCGACGCGGCGCATTTTCTGGGAAAAACAGGCCTCGGTATTCATGAAATTTACGGCTCCACCGAAACAGGCGGCATCGCCTCGCGCAGCATCACCGAAAAAAGGGAAAGCTGGCAGCCCGCCGATGTGGTCTCCTGGCGGCTTTTTGGTAAACGGCTGGCCGTGCATTCCGATTTTGTGTCCTGTGAAATGGAAAGAGACGCGGACGGTTTTTGCATAACCGGCGATGAAGTCCAGCCCGAAGAAAACAACCGGTTTATTCTGCTGGGGCGCGCCGACGGCATTGTCAAAATAGCCGGCAAACGGGTGGATCTGCTGGATATCCAGAACAAAATCCAGATGCTGCCCGCCGTGTGCGACGCGGCCGTCATTGCGCTTCCGGCCGAAAATGGCCGCGACAACGTCATCGCCGCCCTGGTCGTCTGCAAACTATCAGAAGCTCAGCTTCGCAAAATGATCATGGAAAAACTCGAACCTTACGCCGTGCCCCGCCGCATCAAAATTGTGCCGGCCATTAAACGAAGCGCCACCGGCAAAATTGAACAACGCCGTGTGGAAAAGATTTTCCAGAATCAGGAAAAATAATCACCCGTTTGCCGGATTTTTTAATGCCAGGGTGAAAACAGGTTCAGGGCGGCGTTTTTCATCTACATTCCTGTGAGCTTCAGCTTATTTTCCGTATCTCGCGCGGCATTTGCGGCAGGCATGGGCTGGTTTCTAGCCCCCATGCTCCTTTTTCTTGAAAATCAAAGACAGCGCTGAATTTGCCTGGTATTTACCCTTGACAATGGGCGCTGATTATGAGGTATTAAAGGCAACCTGGAAAAACAAACATAACGGCGTGCTGTCACGAGAGCTTTGCACCATCGGGCAAAACCACCAATTTGCTTATTCCGGTCAATACCGCCATCTGGTGCTTTCAAAATTGTCCTGGATGCCGTTTTAAACCGGCATGACAAACATTAAGTTTTTCAAAGTTCTCGTCAGAAACATGAATGTAAATGTAGTGCGCAAATCGCCTGGCCATGGTTCGAGATGCATGCCGGGTTTGTGTGAGCCGCCAATAAACTTAGCAGACCATTTTCGAGTGAAAGATGCGTCAAGACGAACAGATTTCCCGATATGAAGTCAACCGGAAGGTGAGGATGGTCATTACCCGTCACGATGGCGACCTGACCAGAATAGACTATTCTTTTCTGGGTAAAACTGTCTATCTCAGCGGCGATTTGGTCAAACCGGAAAGGGATTTCACCCCGCGAGAGATCGAAGCCATTGTGACAGATATTTCGGCCATACCTGATGTGCTTGATATCATTTTCGATCTCAACAACTGGATTATCGAGGGATCGCATGATTCCTGGCAGATCAAGCCGATCCGGAAAACCGGAGAGATCATTAATGTGTCAGGTTTCTCGGAAGACACCACCCTCATCATTAATGAGGCGCCGGAATTAAATAAGGCGCTGGAGGAACTTAAGAACAAGAACACAACAAAAGAAGCTTAGAGAATCCGATCATCTGGTCTTACCGCAAGAATTTTTCGACAATAAAGTCGGTAATGACTTTGGAATCATTGAGATTCAGACAGGGCACGGCAACATCCAGCTTAACGTCGGCAGCCACGGCAATCAGTCCATCCTCTTTTTTATTGATTAATTCCCTTTTGAGTTCGGAACGAAACACCTCAATTTTAGGATAGTCATTCGTCTTGAATCCTTCGGTGAGAATGATATCAGCATCGGCAATGAATTTATCCCGAATTTCCTGAAATGAATGATCGTGATCAACATCCTGAACCAGCGCAAGCTGACGAGGCGACGAAACAACCGTCGTATGCGCACCCGCTTTTTTATGCCGGTCACTGTCCTTGCCTTCATGGTCGATATTAAAACCATGCCTGTTGTGCTTGATGGTGGCGACGCGATACCCCCGGCCAACCAGATCAGAAATGATTTTTTCCAGAAGCGTTGTTTTTCCGGAGTTGGATTTGCCGACAATGGAAACAATGGGTATATTCATATTTTCCCTGCTCTAACATATTGTTACCAGCTTCTTAGCACAGAATGAAGCTTCCGCCAATTTTTGATTTTTTAGCCCGACAGATTGTTTGACATCCTCGCGTAATATGATATAGAACATACGTTCTAGTGATGCGCCCGGCGAATTCTTTTTGCTAGTGGTTTGCGCAACGGACGATCATTTGACACCCTGCAAGCAAGAAAGCAGGTTTCAAAAACATAACATATTGATATTATAAGTATTTAAATGAATCACGGAATCGCTGTGGGAAAAGATCAAATTATCAGAATACTGGCAACCGGTTTCGGCGCTGGTCTGTCGCCTGTCGCGCCGGGAACGGCAGGCACATTGGTCGGAGTTTTGATTTGTCTTTTGTGCTATCCGCTGGCCTGGCCTTTTCGCCTCCTTTTCGTGTTCGCCATATCGGCCGTCGCGATTTATGTCGCCGGACAGGCGGAAACTCTTTACGGAAAAACGGACGATCAGCGGATTGTCATTGATGAAATCGCGGGTTTACAGGTGACGATGCTGCCGGTGGCGATTACCGGCCTGCATCTGTGCCTGGCCTTTGTTCTCTTCCGGATTTTTGACATCTGGAAACCGTTTCCCTTAGATCGTTTCCAGAAATTACCGGGCGGCTTTGGTGTTGTCGCCGATGATCTGGGCGCCGGGATCTATGGCGGATTCACTTTGTTTTTACTGACAAGGATAGGAACATGATGAAAATTGGAATTCTGACGATCGGAAATGAATTAATGAACGGGCGCACTGCCGACACAAATTCGTCGTTCATTGCGCGGGAGCTCAACCTTCAGGGCTGGCCGGTGGAGATCATGATGTCGGTCGGCGACAATTTTGATGCGATTAAAAATCGTCTGCATTACCTGTTGAACCTCGCCGATGCGGTCATCTGCACGGGCGGTTTGGGGCCGACGGCCGACGATATGACCACCGCGGCAATCGCCCGGGCGTTTGACCTGCCCCTGTACAAAGATGAAGCTGTTTTGCAGGGCATCAAAGACAAATTCACAAAATACAATTTACGCTGGGTGGAGAATAACGCCAAGCAGGCTGAGTTTCCGCAGGGCGCGGAAGTGATTCCGAACCCCGTCGGCACCGCCGCAGGGTTCGTGCTGCCGGTTCAAGACAAGCTGATTTTTGTCATTCCCGGCGTTCCCTCGGAAACACGCCGGATGCTGCCCGAAGGCGTCATTCCCGTTTTGCGCCGCCATTTTCCCCAACCTGCGGGACATACGATCAAACAGACCATTAAGACATTCGGGATCGGCGAGGGGGCGGTGGATGAAAGACTGGCTGATTTCGATTTTGCCGGCCTGGGAGTCAGCGTCGGTTTTTATCCCGTCTTCCCGGAAAATCATCTGGTGCTGATTGCTCATTCTCATTCGCAGGAAGAGGCGCGGCAGAATCTGCAAAAAGCACAGGATGAAGTGACGGCGCGCCTGTCCGATTGCATCTTTTCCTACGGCGAGCAGACGCTGGAAGAAATCATCGCCGCGGCTCTTTCGGAAAAGAAACTGTCCATTGCCGTGGCGGAATCCTGCACAGGAGGTCTTATCGCCCATCGCCTGACGGATGTTTCGGGCAGCTCCGTGTATTTTGAACGCGGCCTGGTGACATACAGCAACAAGGCCAAGATCGATCTGCTGGGTGTGCCTGCGGAAATCATTGAAAAGCACGGCGCTGTCAGCGAAGAAACAGCGCGCCGGATGGCCGAGGGTGCGCGCATGGTTGCCGGAACCTCGTTGGGCTTGTCTTCCACCGGCATCGCCGGCCCCACCGGCGGCAGCACGGAAAAACCGGTCGGCACGGTTTATATCGCCCTTGCCGACGCGCATCAGACCGTTTGCCGTCATTACCAGTTTCGTTGGGACCGCCAGAGAAACAAACTGGTGTCTTCCGAAGTGGCGCTGATGATGCTGAAAAACTATTTGCAGGAGAAAAAATAGTTTATGTCTGATGAAAAGAACATCCGCGCCTTTCTGGCGATTGAACCTCCTGGGGAGGTTTTGCAAGCCATCGTCCGTCTTCACGAAAAACTGAAGCGGGAAATCGGCGGCCGGATCAGCTGGACAAGGACGCAGGGACAGCACCTCACATTGAAATTTTTCGGCGATATCTCCATGGACGACGTGAGTAAAATTTGTGAGGCCGTGCAAAACAGGGTTGCCGCAGAATGGTCTCTACATTTGAAAATCGAAAAGCTGGGCGTGTTTCCGGATGCCCGCAAACCGAGGGTTCTGTGGTGTGGTATTTCCGGCGATGCGGCAAAGCTTGCCGCCCTTCAGAAACAACTGGATAATGATTTCGCGGACATCGGTTTCCCTGCGGAAGCCCGGCCTTTCCGGGCGCATCTGACACTGGCGCGGATCAAGGATTCGCGTGGATTGACGGGATTGGACGAGGCTCTGAAAAAACACAGCTCCTTTGCCGCCGGAGAATTTACCTGTGGATCATTGATTTTGTTTCAAAGCCGTCTGACGCCGCAGGGCGCCGTCTATACCAGGCTGGCGGAATTTGGTTTGGGTGACTGATGTTTCTTAAAATCGTCATGACTACAAAAATAGCAACAAAGCAGCGCGCCTAAAGGTGCGCACTACATTAGAAAAGATGTAGTCCGGGTCTTTAGACCCGTAAATGAACTGATTTTCATGCCCACGGGCGTCACGAGGGATATGATAGTCTCCCGCAAAGGCGGAAATCCAGGAAACGAGAAAATACCATTGATTTTAATATATAAAGAGATAGAAGCAAAATAAAAAAGGGTGAAGGAGGTCATCTTATGTGTGCAGACATGGACAGGTCGAAAGCAGTGGATTTGGCGATTACACAAATTGAAAGACAGTTCGGCAAGGGATCGATTATGAAACTGGGCAGCCATGATCGCGTGGCGGACGTGCCGGCCATACCCACCGGATCGTTGAGTCTGGATATTGCACTGGGAACATTCGGCGTTCCGCGGGGCCGGGTTATTGAAATCTACGGTCCGGAATCCGGCGGTAAAACAACGCTGGCTCTGCACATTGTGGCCGAGGCGCAAAAAAAGAACGGCATTGCGGCTTACATCGATGCGGAACATGCCCTGGATGTCACTTATGCTAAAAATATCGGCGTCAACACCGACGAGCTTTTGATTTCGCAGCCGGACACAGGCGAACAGGCCCTGGAAATCGCGGAAACGCTGGTCAGAAGCGGCGCGCTGGATGTTCTGGTTGTTGATTCCGTAGCAGCGCTGGTGCCCAAGGCGGAACTCGAAGGCGAAATGGGCGACGCCCAGATGGGCTTGCAGGCCAGGCTGATGTCCCAGGCGCTGCGCAAACTCACCGGCTCGATCAGCAAATCGAAAACCACCGTGATCTTCATCAACCAGCTGCGCATGAAAATCGGTGTTTTCTTTGGCAATCCGGAAACAACCACCGGCGGCAACGCGCTGAAATTCTATTCATCCCAGCGGCTGGACATCCGCAAGATGACCTCCATCAAAAACGGCCAGGACGTCATCGGCTTCAGGACCAAAGTGAAAGTCGTCAAAAACAAGATGGCCCCGCCTTTCCGGGAGGCGGAATTCGACATCATTTTCGGGGAGGGTATTTCCCGTGAAGGAGACTTGCTTGATCTGGCGGCGGCAAACGGCATTATTGAAAAAAGCGGCGCCTGGTATTCCTACAAGGGAGACAGAATAGGCCAGGGACGTGATAACTCCCGGATTTTCCTTAAAGATAATCCGGATATTATGTCCGCTGTCGAAAAAGATGTTCGCGAAAAGCTGGGCGTCGTTGCTCCTGAGCAGGAGGAATAAAGTGAAAGCTTTGGATCTGGCGGCGGCCAGTGAAAAAGCGTATCGCCTTTTATCCCTGCGGCCGCATTCGGAGCGTGAGCTGGAAAGAAAGCTGCGGGATAAAGGATTCCCCGCGGCCGTTGTAAAAGATGCGCTGGAAAAACTTCACGATTTGAAGTATCTCAACGACGCCTCATTTGCGATCCAATGGGCGCGCAATCTGGCGGTCAATAAACTTTGGGGCAACCGGAAAATTATCGCCAGTCTCCAAGAAAAAGGCGTTCCGGACCGATTGATCGACAACGCCATTGCCGCGGCGCGGTACGAACTGCCGGAAGAAAAAGCGATCGAGTTGTTGATTAAAAAAAATTCGGCAAAAAAAATGACGATGCAAATGGATGTCAAAGTAAAACAAAGAATATTTCAACGCCTGATGGGCCGTGGTTTTCCGCCAGGCTTAATCTTGCATAAATTAGGAAAGGCAGTGGAGGAAGAGACAGATGTTTAAGACGGGTGACGCGATACGGGAAAGTTTTATAAAATTTTTTGAAAGCAAGGGGCATACCCGGGTTACGAGTTCATCGCTGATCCCCAAAGATGATCCCACGCTGCTTTTCACCAACGCGGGGATGGTGCAGTTTAAAAACGCCTTTCTGGGATTGGAAAACCGGGGCTACACACGCGCCGTTTCGTGCCAGAAATGCGCGCGTGCCGGGGGCAAGCACAACGACCTGGAAAACGTCGGCGTGACCGCGCGTCATCACACCTTTTTTGAGATGCTGGGCAATTTTTCCTTCGGCGATTATTTCAAGGAAGAAGCTATTTCCTGGGCGTGGGAATACCTGATCGACGTTGTCGGTCTGCCCAAGGATAAGCTCTGGGTCACCATTTACGAAGACGACGACGAAGCGTTTCAAATCTGGCATGAAAAGATGAAAGTGCCCGAAGAGCGCATTGTCCGCATGGGAGAAAAAAGCAATTTCTGGATGATGGGAGAAACCGGCCCCTGCGGACCCTGCTCGGAAATTCTTTACGACCAAGGTGAGGCAACAGGCTGCGGCCGGCCCGAATGCGATGTGCATTGCGACTGCGACCGGCACCTGGAAATCTGGAACAATGTCTTCACGCAATTCGACCGCGACGAAAGCGGCAAACTGACGCCGCTGCCCAAACCCAACATCGATACCGGCATGGGACTGGAACGTCTCACCGCCGTCATTCAAGGGGTCAAAAGCAATTATGAAACAGACCTCTTTACGCCCATCATCCGCTTCGTGGAAAAAATATCTGGAAAGACCTACGGCAAAAACGCTGACAATGATATTTCCATCCGGGTGATTGCCGACCACAGCCGCGCCGTTACCTTCTTAATCGGCGACGGCATTATGCCCGCGAACGAGGGACGCGGCTACGTGCTCCGGAGAATTCTGCGCCGGGCCGCGCGCCATGGGAAAATGCTCGGTATCGACAAACCGTTTTTAAATGAAAGCGCCCAGGTGGTCATCGACATGATGAAGGGCGTTTACCCCGACCTGGTGGAGAAAGCTTCTTTCATTACCAAAGTCATCCTCAACGAAGAGCAGCGTTTCATGGAAACGCTCGACGCAGGGCTGCGCATCCTTCAGGAAGAAACGGCTGCGCTGAAAAACGCAGGCAAATCCGTCTTGCCCGGCGCGCTGATTTTTAAACTCTACGATACCTTCGGAT
>CAZBGE010000068.1:0-16231 GCA_964491435.1 uncultured Smithella sp. | reverse complement strand
GTTTTTCACCGGGGTGCCGGATGTTGGCGTTTATGCTGGAAGACAGGATGCCAGCGCGGAAATATCCGGCTGAGATGATACCCTTTGAACCTGACCCGGATCATGCCGGCGTAGGGAGTGGCGATCCGTCTGAAACCTGTTTGAGCCATATCCTTTTCGGGTAAAGGGTATGGCTTTTTGATATTTGGGTCCTTCATGCATCAAAACATCGTCATTGTCAGCGGCGGACGCCTGGGGAACGTGGATTTTTTCCGGAAGAAAATTTCGCAAACCGCCGATCGTCTGCTGATCTGCTGCGACGGCGGCGCCCGTCATCTGGCGGCGGCCGGACTGACGCCGGATATTCTACTGGGGGATATGGATTCCATTTTGCCTTCGCAAATGGCCGATTATGAACGCCGGGGCGTAAAAATCTTCAGGCATCCGGCCGACAAGGATTTTACCGACACGGCTCTGGCGCTGGATTATGCGCTGTTGTTGCATCCGCAAAGCGTTGACATCTGGGGCGCGCAGGGCGGCAGACTGGATCATGCGCTCGCCAATCTGTTTTTGCTTCTCAGGGGCAGGGAAG
The DNA here is from genome assembly GCA_964491435.1 of uncultured Smithella sp. Classification (GTDB taxonomy): domain Bacteria; phylum Desulfobacterota; class Syntrophia; order Syntrophales; family Smithellaceae; genus UBA8904. The sequence continues at coordinate 15,660 of CAZBGE010000068.1, read as the reverse complement.
CCGGAGTGATAATCCGCCTGATGGATGAATACTGCGAAGCTTTTGTGCCGGCAGGAAATGTAATTTTTACGGATGCGGCAGGTTGTCTGATTTCGCTGCTGGCGCTCAGCGCAAGAGTCGAGGGGGTAACCCTTCAGGGATTTCGCTATCCTCTCCATGATGAAACGCTGGTGATTTCCGAATCGCGGGGAATCAGCAATATCATTACCGGTGATCGCGCGAGCATTCACATCCGCTCGGGCAATCTGCTGGTGATCCGTTACTGGCGCAAGGATGTTTTTCCGGGGCGCGATAAATGAGCAAACCGTTGAAAATCCTGTGCATCGGCGGTTCCGATTCCGGCGGCGGGGCGGGCATCCAGGCGGATCTGAATGCGGTGAGAGCCTGCCGCTGTTACGGCCTGACGGTGATTACGGCGCTGACGGCTCAGAACACGCGCGGGGTTCAGGATATTTTTGCCATACCGCCCAAATATGTCGCCGCGCAGCTGGATTCGGTACTGAGCGATATCGGCGCCGATGCGGTGAAAACAGGCATGCTTCTGACGGCGGGGGCCGTCCATGCCCTGGCCGGAAGGATTGAACAATACGGGCTGAAAAATGTGGTGGTCGATCCGGTGATGGTCGCGAAGGGAGGACGCGCCCTGATGCAGGAAGCGGCCAGGCAGACGCTGCTCAAAAGGCTGCTGCCGCTGGCGTCCGTGGTGACACCAAACATTCCGGAAGCGGAATCCCTGGCGCAAATGAAGATCCGGTCGGTTGCGGCAATGAAAAAAGCGGCGGAGGTTATTCTCTGTTTCGGTGTAAAAAATGTGGTCATCAAGGGAGGACATCTTCCGGGGAGCCGGAGATCCGGCAGTATTGATGTCCTCTATGACGGAAAACACTATAACGAGTTTCCGGCGGACTGGATCGAAACAAAAAATACGCACGGCACCGGCTGCACGTATGCTTCGGCGCTGGCCTGCGGTCTGGCGCAGGGGAAAAATATTTTTCAGGCCGCAAAACAGGCGAAAATAATGGTAACGCAGGCCATTCGGGATTCTCTGTCCATTGGGGAGGGTCACGGGCCGGTGAATATTTCGGGAAAATTGCATTAAGAAAAATCTGGAGGAAGCAATGACACAACTGGAACAGGCGCGCAAAGGAATCGTTTCGGAAGAAATGAACATCTGCGCGGCGGAAGAAGGCGTTGACGGGGAATTCATCCGGCGGGGCATCGTCGGCGGAACGATCGTAATTTGCCGCAATGTGAATCATCCGGCGATTAAACCCCTGGCTATCGGCCTGGGTTTACGCACGAAAGTCAACGCCAATATCGGGACATCCAAAGATAATAATGATCCGGCAGCCGAGTTGGAAAAATTAAAAATCGCCACAGCCGCGGGCGCTGACGCCGTGATGGATCTTTCGACCGGCGGCGATCTGGCGCAAATCCGCAAGGCCGTAATGGAACAAGCTACCGTGGCCATTGGAACGGTGCCGATCTATCAGGCAGCGGTAAAAGTTCTGGCCGGGGGAAAAGCCATTTCGGAGATGACGGCGGACGAGATGTTTGCCGTGATTGAGGAAAACGGCCGCGACGGCGTCGATTTCATTACTGTCCACTGCGGCGTTAATCGTGAAAGCGTGGCGGCGGTGGAAGATCAGGGGCGGGTGCTGGGCATTGTCAGCCGGGGCGGCTCCATGACGGCCAACTGGATGCGCTGCAACAACCGGGAAAACCCGCTGTACGAGGAATATGACCGGCTTCTGGAAATCGCCCGGCGCTATGACATGGTTTTGAGCCTGGGGGACGGTTTGCGTCCCGGCGCCATTGATGATGCGACCGACCGGGGGCAGTTATCCGAACTGATCATTCTCGGGCGCCTGGCCGCCCGCGCCCGCGCCGCCGGTGTGCAGGTCATGATTGAAGGGCCGGGCCATGTGCCGATCACCGAAGTGGAAGCCAATATCAGACTTCAGAAAAAAATATGTGAGGGCGCTCCGTTTTACGTACTGGGGCCGCTGCCGACGGATATTGCGCCCGGTTACGATCATATCACTTCTGCCATTGGCGGGGCGATTGCCGGCGCGGCCGGCGCCGACTTTCTCTGCTATGTGACGCCCGCCGAACATCTGCGCCTGCCGACGCTGGCGGACGTACGCGATGGCGTAATTGCCGCACGGATTGCCGCGCACATTGCGGATATCGCCAAAGGCGTCAAGGGCGCGCGCGAACGGGATCGGAAAATGTCCGAATGCCGGAAAAAATTTGACTGGCAGGGACAGGTGGATTTATCCATCGATCCGGAAAGGACCGTCGCGCTTTTGGAAAAAAGCAAGAGCGCCCAGGATGAAGGCTGCACGATGTGCGGTGAGTTCTGCGCCATAAAATTGGGAAAGAAATAATAAAGGTGAGGATTATCGATTGACCCGTACGGCGGACGATCAGCAGGTTGAAAAAATCCGCAACGCGAAGGCCATTGCCGGCCGCTTGCAGCAGGCGGGTTTTGAAGCCTGGTTTGTAGGCGGTTGCGTCCGGGATTTGTTGCGCGGCGCCCCTCCCGGCGATTACGATATCGTGACGTCCGCCCTGCCTGATCAGGTCATCAGCCTGTTTGAGCGCACCGTCGCTGTCGGCGCAAAATTTGGCGTTGTCGTGGTGATCGCAGAGGGACGTCCCTATGAAGTGGCGACTTTTCGCAGCGACGATGTCTATGAAGACGGGCGGCATCCCGCCCACGTTCATTTTTCATCCGCCCGTGAAGATGTTCTGAGAAGGGATTTCACAATGAACGGCCTCCTGATGGACGCGGAAACGGGTGAAATTCTCGATTATGTGGATGGCCGCGCCGATATTGAAAAAAGAATCATCCGCGCGATCGGCGATCCGGAAGTTCGTTTCAATGAAGACCATTTGAGAATGCTGCGGGCGATCCGTTTTGCCGCCAATTTCAATTTTACCCTTGATGGCGGCGCCAAAGATGCGATTACCCGGAATGCGGCTAAAATCAAGGAAATAAGCGCGGAGCGCGTGCAGGAAGAGTTGAATAAGATCCTCACGCGCGGCGGCGCGCGCCGCGGTTTTGAAATCATGGCGGAAACAGGCATCCTGAAGCAAATATTGCCGGAAGTGGACCGGCTGCGGGGCGTGGCGCAGCCGCCGCGTTTTCATCCAGAAGGCGATGTCTGGCGGCACACGCTACTCATGCTGGAGAGATTATCGTCCGAAAGCAGCCCCGAAACCAATATGGCGCTGGCCTGGGGGGCGCTGCTGCATGATGTCGGCAAGCCCGTGTCGCGGACGGAAGATGAAAACGGTGTCCATTTTTACGGCCATGTGAAAATGGGCGAACCCATCGCTGACGATTTGATGCGGCGACTGCGGTTTTCGCGGGCGAGCAGGGAAACCGTTCTGGCGCTGATTCATCAGCACATGGTTTTTATGAATGTGCAAAAGATGCGTCCCGCCCGGTTGAAGCGGTTTTTGCGAATGCCGGATTTTAATTTACACTTGCAATTGCACCGGCTGGATTGCCTGGCCAGTCACGGGATGCTGGAGAATTATGAATTTTGTCTTGAACAGTTGAAAAATATGGAACATACAGATCTGCATCCGCCGCGTCTGGTCACCGGCGATGATTTGCTGGCGATGGGATTTGCTCCCGGAAAGCTGATGGGAGAAATCCTGCGAACGCTGGAAGAGGAACAACTGGAAAACAGGATATGCAATCGCGAAGAAGCGCTGGCGTTTGTGCTGGTCCGGTGGGATTTATAACATTGCCGCAGGATAGATGAAAACAGTATGAAGCGGAAGATCATGATATGCCTGTGCCTGACCCTGCTGCTGGCGGCAGCCGGGTCGATGCAGTCCTGCACAAGCCGTAGCGCAAAGGTAAAGCCCCAGCCCGCGGCAAAGGCGCAGAAGAAGCGGATGCTGGCAGCGATGGGATATACGATTCAAGCCGGTGCGTTCGCGCGGGTGGAAAATGCCGTGCGTCTGACGGACAAACTCAAGGGCCAGGGGCTGGACGCCACCTATTTCAAGGCCACCGATGGTTTGTTTAAAGTGCGGTTCGGCAATTTTTCTGCAAAGAATCAGGCGCTCTTGCGGGCGCGATCCTTACAGAAGGACGGAGTGATCGAAGCATACTATATTGTTCTGCCGGAAGATTCGGCAGCGGCCAAACAAAAGCAATACGGCACGAATTATCTTAGAGAGTCGCTGGTGAAAAGCGCCAGAGACTTTATCGGCGTGCCTTATCTGTGGGGCGGCGTATCCGCCGAGACGGGATTTGACTGCAGCGGCCTGACCATGACGGTCTATCAGCTCAATGGTCTGGATCTGCCGAGACATTCGCGAACACAGTATGACGCAGGCAATACGGTGGACAGGAAAGACTTGCAGAAGGGCGATCTGGTTTTTTTTGCGACGCGCGGAAATGGAAAAATATCGCATGTGGGTGTTTATATCGGCGACAATCAGTTTATTCACGCCCCGTCGCGCGGCAGGAACATTCGCATCGATTCTCTGTCCACGGAATACTACGCCCAGCGTTATGCCGGCGCAAAAAGTTATTTGTAACGGACATGAACGGATGAAAGCCTTGCCAGTGCTGGATCGCACCATTGTGACGCAAGGAATTTTCCGAAAAAAATTATCTCCTGTCCAGCGCGCGGTTGTGCTGTATCGCGCATTTTTCCGTCGCCTTGACGCAATGAAAATTAAAAAATTAATTATTTTACATGCTTTTTGTTGACCGGTAGTAAAAAATGGAGTAATATTAAGGAAAATCTGGTGACTACACATGCGAATGAAAAAAGTAAACTCAAATAAAGGAGGCTAAACTACATGACAGCAACAGCAAAGAAAGCAGTGAAGAAGGCCGCAAAACCCGCCGCAAAAAAGGCGGCAGCCAAGAAAGAAGTGAAGAAGACCGCAAAACCCGCCGCAAAAAAAGTGGCAGCCAAGAAAGAAGTGAAGAAGACCGCAAAACCCGCCGCAAAAAAAGTGGCAGCCAAGAAACCAGCAACCAAAAAGGCAGCAGCCAAGAAACCCGCGGCCAAGAAAGTTGCCAAAAAAGCGGCAGCCAAAAAGTAACATCCGGTGCTATCCGTTAAAAAGCAGACACTTCATGGTTGTCTGCTTTTTAATTTCAGCCGCGATTCATGCAAACAATTCTGAAATAACTCTCTCGTATTGATATTTTCTCGACTGGTTCTGAAAATAACCGGCCATTATTTTTCGATAAGATTCTTGATTTCATCCACTCGGGTGCGCAGCAGCGCTTCATTGGCGCGGGTTTCCACGTTGAGGCGCAACAGAGGCTCCGTATTGGATGATCGGATGTTGAAGCGCCAATCGGGAAAAGTGAAACTCAGGCCGTCCGTCTCGTCCAAGGCGGGCTTTTCCGGCGCAAAATGATCACGGATGCGCTTGATGGTTTCCTTGGCGTTATCGACCGTAAAATTGATTTCGCCGCTGCAAGGATAGGCGCGCATCCGTTCATCGACCAGGCGGGAAAGAGGCAGGCCGGCCTTGCTCAAGCGTTCGGCAATCAAAAGCCAGGGAATCATGCCCGAGTCGCAATAAGCAAAATCCCGGAAATAGTGGTGGGCGCTCATTTCCCCGCCATAGACAGCATTTTCCCTGCGCATGCGCTCCTTGATGAAGGCGTGGCCCGTTTTACTCTGGATGGGTATGCCGCCTTTTTGAGTAACCAGCTCGATGGTGTTCCAGGTCAGACGGGGATCGTGGATAATACCGGCGCCCTGATCTTTTTCCAGAAGGACCGAGGCCAGCAGACCGACCAGGTAGTAGCCTTCGATAAAACGGCCATCTTCATCAAAAAAGAAGCAGCGGTCGAAATCGCCGTCCCAGGCGACGCCGATGTCCGCTTTATATTTAATAACAGCTTCCGCCGTGGCGGAGCGATTTTCGGGCAGCAGGGGATTGGGGATGCCGTTGGGAAATGTTCCGTCCGGTTCATGATGAATGCGGATGAATTCCACCGGAAGATGCCCGGCCAGCAGATCGATCACGGGGCCGGCGCAGCCGTTTCCCGCATTGGCCACAATTTTGAGGGGTTTGAGGGCCTGAATGTCGATATAGCGCAGCAAATGTTTAATATACTCTTCCTTGTTGGTGTCTTTCAGCAGGGAACCCCGGAGCGGTTTTTTTTGAAAACTGTTTTGTTCGGCCAGGGCGCGGATGTCGTGAAGACCAGTGTCGCCGCTGACCGGCCGGCTCCCTTCGCGAACCAGCTTCATGCCGTTGTAGTCCATGGGGTTGTGGCTGGCCGTGACCATGATGCCGCCGCCACTTTTGCGATGGAAGGTCTGGAAATAAATCTCTTCTGTTCCGCACAGGCCGATATCGATCACATCCGCGCCGCTGTCCAACAGGCCGTCGGACACGGCCGAGGCCAAACCGGGACTTTGCAGACGCACATCGCAGCCGACAACGACCTTTCCGGGATGCAAATACTCGCCATAGGCCCGGCCGATCCGGTAGGCGATATCCTGATTGAATTCTTCGGGAACACGTCCACGGATGTCGTAGGCTTTAAAACAGTTCAGAATGGTATGTAACATGGCAGATACAGGCAGAAGAATATTTTATGATGGACGCTGCAAATTAAAATCTCTTCACCATCCTCCTATCATCAGTGTTTCCGGCGCTTCATGATCCAGATTTTTCTCAAAATGGCGACGGCGTTGACGATTCTGCATATATGGTTTTCATGAAATATTGTCAAGAGCGGGAAATCATGCAGTTTTGCCAAACCGCCGTGTTAGTTGTCGCTAAATCCGCTGTCTTAAGAATCATTTCGGGTGTCGGAAATTTTTGCATCGGAAAATCGTCGCCTTTTCATTAAATTTTTCCGTGTTCATGTCCATGGCGCTGGTTCCTGCGGATCATTTGATATTTTTCAATTTTCGTTGACAAGCTTCCGGCAAAAGGTTTACAAACAACGCCGAATCGCGCGATTAATCTTTTCCCTCGGGTGAAAAATTATCATGACGACGCCATCAAAAAAAGACTGCCCATACGCATACAAAATTTCTGCCAGACGGGAAGATGTTCATCTTTTTATTTCTTTGACGGGAGAATTCGGCCTGAAAAACCTGACGGCGTTCAGAAGCGATATCCGTCAGGAGTTTTCCTGGCAAAAATTGCAGTCCGTTGACATTGATTTTTCCGGAGTATGTTATTTGGACAGCGCGGCGGCCCTGGCGTTTGTGCAAATTGAAAATGAAACTGCCGCTCAAAACATTCCTTGCCGCCTTATTAATTTAAACGACGAGGCGAAAGGAATTTTCAGCGTCATTCACCAGGACGCGCTGACCAGGCAACCCTTTAAACCGGAAAGATCTCAGAATGGTTTTATCCGCCAGATTGGGCAAAATTCCCTGTATCTTATGCGTGACTTCGTCAATTTTGTCACGTTTATCGGCGATTTGCTGGCCGCCTTTTTCTATACGCTCAGACACCCCCGCACCCTCCGGGGTAAGGACATCCTTTTCTACATTCAGCGGGCGGGCGTGGACGGACTGCCCATCGTCGCCCTGATTGGCCTCCTGATGGGGCTGATCATCGCTTTTATGTCTTTTTTACAGCTCAAGCAGCTTGGCGCGAATATTTACGTCCCCGCGCTGGTCAGTTTCGGCATGGTTAAAGAACTGGGACCCATCATGACGGCCATTCTGGTAGCGGGCCGCTCCGGCTCCGCCTTTGCCGCGGAAATCGGCACAATGGTGGTCAACGAAGAGGTGGACGCCTTGCACACGATGGGATTTGATCCGGTTCGCTTTCTGGCCGTCCCCAAAGTTCTGGCTACAGTTATCGTCGTGCCGATCCTGACTGTATACGCCGATTTTTTCGGCGTCATCGGCGGTATGATCATTGGCGTCACCAGTCTGGATTTGACGGTAAAAACCTATGTCGCCCAGTCCTTGAAAACGATCTATGTGTTCGATGTGGTCACCAGTTTGATTAAGGCCGCCGTATTTGCCTGCCTGATTTCCGCTATTGGCTGCCAGCGCGGATTTCAGGTGCGCGCAGGCGCTCAGGATGTCGGCAAATTCACAACCTCCGCGGTGGTGACATCCATTTTCCTGATTGTGGTGGCCGATTCCATTTTTGCGATTATGTTGTATTATATTAAACGCTGACGAAGGAGCGGGGCTTTGGAGACATCGGAAGACAGATTAATCATTGAGGTGAAAAACCTGACCGCGCGATTTGGACATAATCTTGTTTTCCAGAATGTCGGCTTTCATGTCTATCGGGGTGAAATTCTGGTGATTGTGGGCGGCAGCGGATGCGGCAAATCAACTCTGCTGAAAATCATGATCGGCCTGCAAAAACCATCTGCCGGCCAGGTTTTATACAGGGGAAATGATATTTTCCACGGAGGCGAAAGCGCATTGAACCGGTACCGGAGGAATATCGGAGTTCTTTTTCAATCAAGCGCCCTGTTCAGCTCCATGACCATCAAAGAAAATATTGCTCTGCCTTTGCAGGAATACACAGATCTCGATCCGGACACCATCAACCATATTATTAAAGTGAAACTGGGCATGGTCAATCTGGCCGGTTACGAAAATCATCATCCCGCCGAATTGTCCGGCGGCATGAAAAAAAGGGCCGGCATCGCCCGGGCGATGGCGCTTGATCCCGGCGTGCTTTTCCTGGACGAATTATCCGCCGGCCTCGATCCCGTCACGGCGGTTGAACTCGACGACTTGATTGTCAAAACTAATGAGGCCCTGGGAACAACGATGGTGATTGTTACTCACGAACTGGAATCTATTTACAAAATCGCTCATAGAGTGTTAATGTTGGATAAGGAAGCGAAAGGAATGATTGCCGAGGGGAAGCCTTTGGAGTTAAAAGAACATGCGACAGACCCGCGGGTAAAAAGTTTCTTTTTACGCCAATTGCCTGCGCAACAGGGTGAACAGAGGTTTTATGTCAGCTAATAGTTCAAAATTCTTAATTGGTCTTTTTGTAATCGTCGGTTCGCTGATTTGCGCGGGCATTATCATCTGGATCGGCGCCTCCAGAATTTTAATGAAAGGGACCGTCTATGCAATATACTTTGACGAATCAGTTCAGGGATTGCAGGTGGATTCGGCAATCAAATACCGCGGGGTGGAAATCGGCAAAGTCCAGCGCATTGACGTGGCGCCGGATTTCCGCCTGATTGAAGTTGTCGTGAAAATTGATCTGGAGGGTGATTTACAGAAAAATACCATTGCGTCGCTGAAAACAGCCGGCATCACCGGAATTGTCTTCATCGAGCTGGACCGGATTGGCCCCGGCCAAATGGACGATTCGCCAAAGCTTTCTTTTGAACCCAGCTATCCGGTCATTCCGTCGCGCAAGTCGGAAATCAGCCGTTTCCTGGCCGACACCGGCGCCATTATGGACAATATCAAAAACATCGATTTTGGAGGAATTTCCAACAGCCTGAAAAACACCAGCCAAGCCATCGAAAAGCTTGTGGAAAGTAAGAAAATCAGCAATATCATGACTCACTTGGACTCCACCTCCGCCCATCTGGATGAACTTATCGGCAGAATCAACAAAACAGTGGCGCAAGGGAAAATGGAACAAGCAGTTTCAGAAACTCTGGGCATTTTATCGGACGCCCGCAAACTGATCGGACAGGCAAAAAGCGATATCGACGCCTTGAATCTGAGGGAAAAAGCAGACAAAGCGGATGCTCTGATTACGGATGTCGCGCAAAAAACAAAGGTGATCACCGGCTCTCTCCAGGATACGTCGGAAAATTTGCGGATAACTTCGGAAAATTTGCAGAAACTTTCCGATAGCCTGAACAAAGACCCGTCGGATTTGATTTTCACCAAACCGGCGCCGCCGCGCAAACCCATGGAGTAACGAAAGGATTCAGCTCATGCGGTATAATTTATCGTGTCATCAAATAAGGTTTTTCCATTTATTATTAATTCTGGCGGTTTTAACGATTCTGACCGCCGGATGCGCCACGGGCGGCAAACCGCAGTATGAGGTGGAAAAATTTCTTCTCCATTATCCGGCGCCATCCTGGGAAAAGCCCGTCAAGCTTGCCGCCTCCGTCAAATTAAACCGGTTTTCCATCGCCGCGGCCTATAACACCACCGGCATGATTTTCCGCAAAGATGACGGTTATGGCATAGATGCTTTTAATTATTCCCGGTGGGCGGTCAATCCTGCCGATATGATCGCCGACCGGCTGCTTGACGATATGAGGGGAAGCGGCCTTTTCCAGGGAGTCTTTTCCCGCCACGAAACGGATGCAGGACAATTCGCCTTATCGGGCGGCATTGAAGAATTTTACCTGCGGCTGGATAAAAACGATAAGACGGCGCGCGTCGCGATGACGATTTTATTGCAGAACACGCGGGAAAAGGAAACCGGCAAAAGGATCATGTACCAGAAGAAGTACACAAGGGAATCGCCCCTGCGGAATTCATCGCCCGCGGGTTACTGCGAAGCCGCGAGCCTGGCCATGCAGTCAATCTCCGGGGAAATCATCAGCGATGTTTACGCGGCGGTTGAAAAAAGAGCGGAAAAAATAATGGATGCGCCATGAAGGAAATTTCCCTGCAAACCCATGCGCGCTTTGAAATGATTGACATCACGGCGCATGTGAAGAAGACGGCGTGCGAGGAATCCATCGCATCGGGCATTGCGCTGGTTTATTCGCCCCATACAACCGCTGCGGTGACCATCAACGAAAACGCCGATCCGGATGTGCCACGCGACATGCTGGCGGCGCTTGACCGCATGGTTCCCTTGTCCGCGCATTACCGGCACGCGGAAGGGAATTCCGCCGCGCACGTCAAATCATCCCTGGTGGGCGCCTCTGAAATGGTGATTGTTGAAAACGGCCGTCTGGTCCTGGGGACATGGCAATCTATCTTCTTCTGTGAATTCGATGGCCCCCGGACGCGAAAATTTATCGTTAAGTTCATACAATAGATTTGATATAATATCGTTGGAAAAAAAAGCAGGGGAAGGATCGTCTTTGTGAAAAAAATCAAAAAAGTACTGGTGGCCAACCGCGGCGAAATCGCCCTGAGAATAATCCGCACCGTCAAGGAAATGGACCTCGACACCGTGGCTGTTTACGAAAAGCCGGACAGCGAAGCATATTTTTTGCGTTTTGCCGACCAAGCCGTTTTGATCGGCGAAGGCCCCCGCCGGGATTATCTGAATATTGATAAAATCATCTGGGCCGCTCAAAAAACCGGCGCGGACGCAATTCATCCAGGTTATGGGTTTCTTTCGGAAAATCCCGATCTGGCTTCCGCCTGTGAAGGGGCGGGCATCACCTTCATTGGTCCGCCGCCTCAAGTCATCCGGGACCTCGGCAACAAGGTTGTCGCCCGGAATATTATGAAAGGCGCCGCGATTCCCTTTATTCCGGGAACGGAAACCATTTCCGACGGAGAGGAAGGCGTCCGTGAGGCGGTTTGCTTTGGTTCGGAAAGAGGCTATCCGATCATGCTCAAAGCCTCGGCGGGCGGCGGAGGCAGGGGCATCCGCAAAATCCGGAACGAACAGGAACTCCGCGCGCAGCTGCCCCAGGCGCGTTCCGAAGCGCTGGCGGCCTTTGGCAGCGACAGTCTTTACATTGAAAAATGCGTGGAATCGCCGCGCCATATCGAAGTGCAGATCCTGGCCGATGAATACGGAAATGTGATGCATCTGGGAACGAGAGACTGTTCCATCCAGAGGCGGCATCAAAAACTCCTGGAAATTGCGCCGGCCGACCTGCCATCCTCCGTTCTGGACGGCATTCACGCCACCGCCATCCTTGCCGCCCGGCAGGCCGGCTATGTCAATGCCGGCACGGTGGAGTTCCTGGTGGATCCGCAAACAAACCAATTCTGGTTTATGGAAGTCAACACGCGCCTTCAGGTTGAACATACGGTGACGGAGATCCTTACCGGCATTGACATTATCCGTCAGCAGATTCTGCTCGCCCAAGGCGCCAGAATCGACATTCCGGAAGAGCGCATCCATCTGGTCGGGAAGGCCGTCCAAGTGCGCGTCAACGCGGAAGATCCCAAAAATAACTTCATGCCGGAAGGCGGAAAACGCGTGGAAGTCTATCAGTCCCCCGGCGGGCCGGAAATCCGTCTCGACGGCATCGTCTATCAGGGCTACAAAATACCAACCGACTATGATTCGCTGCTCGTGAAACTGACGGTTCGCGGCTATTCCTGGGAACAGACCATTCAGCGGCTCAAGCGCGCTCTCACGGACTTCCTGATTGTCGGCCCGAAAACCACGATCCCGTTTTATCTGGCTCTGTGCGATGAAAAAGATTTCCGTCAGGGCCGCTTTACTACGAGCTATCTGGACGAACATCCCGAAATCTTTCAGTATCCGGATATGGAGCGGGAAATCGCACGATTGTCGAAGCTGATTGCGGAAATCCACGCCAAAAAAATCAACCCGTATGCTTATTGAAAAACCGGACGGAAAGCATCAAGGAGAAGCATTATGAAAAATTGGCCGGAAGCAAGAATCACCCCCCAGGAACTTCAGCATGAGGGAGTGGCGTCTGTGCTGGAAAAGATGCGCAGACAAAAGGGGTACTACCTGACCAATACGGAGAGAGATCTTTCCCAGTCGGATTTTAAAAACAGGATTATGCCACATACGCAGATCCTGGTCGCACCCGAGCGAAACGCGGCTGGCTATTTTTCCCTGGAGATCACCGGCGGCGCGTCGGTGCATGTTGATCTGCTGCGCCGGCAGATGAACCCTCTGGAGAAGCTCGAGGTGCTCTCGGGCCACATGCCGGACACGCTTTTCCAGACGCTGTGCCGCGGAATCAATTTGTTTGGCTACCGCCCTTATCCCGAAAACGTCATCCGTCTGACCGTGGAGTCGTTTGCCCGTTATGTGCACGTCTGGCGCGTTTTCGACTTTTTGAACTACGTTCCCAACATGATTCCCGTCTTTGAAGAAGTTAAGAAAGCCGGCAGGATTCTGGAAGCGGCTGTCTGTTTTTCCACGGGACCGGAGCATACCAATAAATTCTATGTCCGGAAAGTCGGTGAAATTCTCAACGTGACCGGACCGGATATTATTCTGGCGGTTAAAAACCATGGCGGTCTGGGATCACCCAGGCGCATCGGCGAACTTGTGAAAGCCATCCGCCAGAAATATCCCGGCCTGCTGATACATTATCACGGCCATAACACGGACGGCAACGAGATCGGCCGCATTGTAGCCGCTGTGCAAAACGGCGCGAAAATCGTCGATGCCGGCGACCACGCCCTGACGGGATTCTACGGTCCTCCGCCGCTGCTGACCGTTGTCGACACGCTCGAAGATTACGGCTTCGAGGCTGCCGGCCTGAACAGGCAGGCGGTCATTGATGCATCCAGCAAGCTGCGGTACGAGCGCCCCCATTACCGGGATTTTGAATCTCAGTTCTTTGGATTTGATCCTACTGTCCAGACCCATAAACTGCCCGGGGGCGCAACCGGATCAAGCTTTGAACAGGCGCAAAAAGGCTGTTTCCTGGAGCGCATGCCGGAGATCCTGCAGCATGAACTTCCCCGTGTGCAGGTGGAACTGGGCAATTTCTGGAGCGTCACACCCGGATCTCAGATCCTCTGGACAACCGCCGCCAACAATGTCATCAAAGGCGCGCGTTACAGGGACGCCAGCGACGATTTGAAAAATCTGCTCCTGGAGCGCTATGGTGAATTTCCTTTTTACCACCCGTATGATGAAGTCTATGAAGCGGTGTTCGGCGGAGATTGGAAGAAAATAATCAAAAGGGAAGCTGGTTATCAGAAAATAGAGGATATCGATCTGGACATCGAACGAAGGATGCTCGAACATTCTTTAGGCCGGAAATCGACCAGCGACGAATTAGTCTTGTATCTTCAGCATCCCAACGACGCGGTTGGTTTCTTCAAATTTGAGGAGAAATTCGGCAAGACCTGGGTCCTTCCGCCAAAGCTCTGGCTGCGGCGCGGGGGATTCAGCATCGGCGAAAAATTTGAATTTCCAGACGCTTACGGAAAACTCCACACCATCGAAATCGGCTCCACGCGCCGATCGCAGGACGGATCCTATGTGACCACTCTAGGAGTGGATTACCATCCCGAACCGATTGTCACGACGGTCGAAAACGAGGGCGGAGGCAGGCTTAAAGCCAAAGAGGCCTTCACTGCGAAGGAAATTGAAGCGCTGGCCAAAACGGGCGATATTCGCGCATCGATCAAAGGATTGGTCAATCAGGCGCCTGTGGCGGTGGGCGACACTGTCAGCGAAGGCGATGTGCTGATCGTGCTGGAAGCCATGAAAATGCTGACTAATATCATGGCCGAGGTCAGCGGCAAAGTAACTGACCTATTCGTTTCCCCCGGTTCATCAGTGGAAATTGGGGACAAGCTGCTGTTGATTGCAACTTAACCGGAAATTTTGTCTGATATTACAGAACTGCTTGGACATGAACCCCCCCTGCCGCGTCCCCGGCAAGAGGACGGGCGGGGGGATTCATAAGACATTGATTTTCCGGCTGACTTGCGGACCGGCGGGATGGAAATACAATGCGCTCATTGCTTGCGCCAAAGCCGTTTTTTCATCAAACGGCGACATGCCGGAGACCCGCCGGCGCGCATCAGTCGAGAGCCGCGTTGACCTTGGCCTGCGCGGCTTTGGCTTCTTTGGCGATTCGTTCAAAAAGTTCGGCGACCGTCGGCAGATCATGAATTAAACCCTGCACCTGCCCCACCGGCAGTACGCCTTCTTTAAAATCTCCGTCTTCCGTGGCAACCCGGATGGCTTTAAAAGCATTGGCCAGATAAGCCAGCTGCTTGGCATTGGAGTATCCGGAAGCCAGAACGCCCAAAAACAGCTTGATGTAGGGCAGATTCAATTGTTTGGCAATGGCCTGGGAGTTGAAAAATGCGGCGGGCCAGTTCAATCCTTTTTTGATGGCCGCATGGGCGGCATCCGTTTTCATCACGCGGCACAGGATCCCGTCGAAACGCTTGGAAAACAGCGTGTCATAGACGTCCTTTTCCAGCGTCAGCTTTTTAAAGTTGTCATGCAGCGGGCTTTCCTTCGTCGTCATCAGGCGGGTGCCCATGGCCACGCCTTCCGCCCCCAGCGCGAGCGCGGCGGCGATTCCCCGGCCGTCGGCGAATCCCCCCGCGGCAATGACAGGAATTTTCAAATTTTCCGCCAGGTGCGGAATTAAAACCAGCGAGGTTACGTCCTCGCCGTGTGCCGCCGCTTCCTGGCCGGTGGCAATGACCGCATCCGTGCCGAAATCCTGCGCCCGTTTGGCGTGCTTAACATTGACCACCGTCGCAAAAACCTTGCCCCCGTACTTGTGCGCTTCTTTGACAATCCAGTCACCTTTGCCCAGCGCGAAGTTGATGACCGGCACTTTTTCCTCCAGAAGAACTTTCGCGTTTTCCGCCGCGCCCGGAAACATCAACGACGCGTTCGCGCCAAACGGTTTATCCGTCAGTTTCCGGATTTCGCGGATGGCTTCCTTGGTTTGCGCGGCGTTCAGCGGACCCGTTGCCAGAATGCCCAATCCACCGGCGTTGGCGACCGCTGCGACCATTTTGGGTGTGCTGATCCAGCTCATGCCGGAAAGCACAAACGGATACTTGATGCCGACCATTT
>CAZBGE010000067.1:0-16673 GCA_964491435.1 uncultured Smithella sp. | reverse complement strand
TTTACGTCGGCAAAAGCCGCTTAACCGGGTGTCCGTTTTTACTTGACCAGATCAATTTCCAGAGACTGGCCTTCATGCTCTTTTTCTTCTTCCCGGATAAATGAATCTCTAGCGCATACCTCCCTAAGAGAACGCGCCGGATTCTCCATCGGCTTATCATCTTTCGGCGAGATTCGGTTGCCAAAGAAAACATTGAAACCGGAATGCTTCCATTCGGACAGCATCCTGACCATTTCTTCCGAAAACAACCTTCAGGATTGTCGGTGATTACAGCGAAAAGCCGCGGCAACGAAAAACGCTGTCACGGCTGAAAAATTATTTACGAACCTAATCCGCACTGACAGGCAATTTCTGCCGGTTCATGTTTTACGGAAAAACTTAGACGCTTTGGTTAGACCATTATTGGGGACGTGTACTTGCTTTATACTGATCTTCCGTTATTTCCATGACCTCCGACTGCGGCAAAGTTACCTTGGTTCTTGATGTTTCGTCTTTGAACTGGATTACGCCGTTGCCTTTATTGTCGATGCTGTCTGTATAATATACTTTGTTTGAAGCCGGATCCACAACCTTGTAATAGCTTGCGCATCCGAAAATGGCGAAGATGAAAACAAACGACAGACAGTATAAAAAAACCTTTTTTCTCATTTCTGTTTCTCCCTTCTTTAATATTGTGGTTCACCTTTGACCGTAAATAGCTGGTTCCCGTGCGTTGTTGAAACCTTCTCACGTCCTTTAAGGCATACAGTGCTGGTAATTGTGTGTCAAGGTAAAAGTGAAACTGGCTGGAGCATAAAATTATTAAGGGTTGATTTGAACCATATCCCTATCGGCGTCCTGCCATGCAGCGAATGTTTCACGATATTCTCTGAGAGTCTTGTAACTCAGCTTTGCCGTGTGAATGCAGGGAACATTCGCCTGTGTAAATAGAATATTACCCTCAGGATCGATAAGGGATGAATTGCCGCTGTATTTTAGGCGGTTGCCATCTTGGCCCACCCGGTTGACGCCGATTACATAGCACTGATTTTCAACTGCTCTTGCCGGAAGCAACAGTTTCCAGTGCATTGCTCGTCCGTCTGGCCAGTTGGCAATATAGATCGCTACGTCATATTGGTTTTCAATATTCCGGCACCAAACTGGAAAACGCAAATCATAGCAGATGAAAAGACGCAGCTTCCATCCGTTGACCTCTACGGTGAGATGACGATTTCCCGGTGAAAATACCTTGTGCTCGCCAGCCATTCGGAAAAGGTGTTTCTTGTCGTAGGTCAGAATTTCACCGTCAGGTTTTGCCCAGACAAGCCGGTTGAAATATTGTTTATTTTCCATGATAATTACACTGCCAAGGATATGAATGTTCTGTTTCCTGGCTTTGGCGACAAGCCAGGAAACAGCGGAACCGGTCATGGATTCCGCCAGCTTTTCAGCGTTCATGGTAAAACCCGTTGAAAACATCTCCGGCAGGACGATGATATCCATTTTCTCGGAAATATCATCCATCCTTTCGTCCAGCATGGCGAGGTTGGCTGGTATGTTTTCCCAGAAAAGTTCCGTCTGGATCATTGTTACGGTTAGATCCTGCATAATTTCTCTCCAGCTTGAATCAGGGTTTCTTCTTTTTTCGCAAAACAAAACCGAAGCACCTTATGGTCATTTTGGGCAATGTAAAAAACCGATGGCGGAATTGCCGCCACGCTATACTCGGTGGCAAGCCGCCTGGCAAAATCGACGTCTTTTTCATCTGTAATGGCTTCATAGGAAAGCATTTGGAAATAAGTTCCCAGACAGGGCAGGGGCCGGAACCGGGAGTCTCGAATCAGGGAGAGAAACAGGTCCCTTTTTTTCTGGTAAAACGCTGAAAGAGTGAGATATTTTTCTTTTTTCTCGATGAATTCGGCATAAGCCAACTGGGTTGGCGTATGGGAAGCAAATGTTACGTACTGGTGGATCTTCTGAAATTCCGCGGAAAGTTGTTTCGGTGCTAGGCAATAGCCCAGTTTCCAGCCTGTGGCATGGTAAGTTTTGCCAAAAGAGCTGATGACAAAGCTTCTCCGGGACAGTTCCGGATACATGGTCATGCTTTCATGGCGACGTCCGTCAAATACGATATGCTCATACACTTCATCTGAGACGATGAGGATATCCGTATCGGCAATAATATTCATGAGGGCGGTCATGTCCCGCGGCCCTAGGATCGAGCCGGTCGGATTGTGGGGTGAATTGAAAATCAGGAGTCTTGTCTTTGATGTTATTGCATCTTTCACCTCATCCCAGTCAACATGGTAGTCCGGATGCTTCAGTTGCACGTAAACAGGAATTCCATTTGCAAGTAAAACAGAGGGAGCATAGGAATCATAAGCCGGTTCGAACAGGATTACTTCATCTCCGGAGTTCACCGCGCAAGTGATGGCGCAAAAGACGGCCTCCGTCGCCCCTGATGTTACGGTGATTTCCGTTTCTGGATCATACGAAGCGCCGTATAGTTCCTTTGTTTTTTCAGCAATGCGCTGCCGTAAGGATCCGGCGCCCTGCATGGGAGCATATTGGTTATTCCCTGAGGCCATGTATTTTACGACCAGTTGAGAGAGTTCCGGCGATACATCAAAATCCGGAAAACCCTGGGAGAGGTTAATGGCCCCTGCATCGTTGGCCAGTTTGGACATCACGGTAAAGATTGTCACGCCGACATTGGGCAGTTTGGAAGTTAATGAAATCATATAATATTGTTATCCTTGCTTATGACATTCGCTGAGAACTAGTTCCGGCAAGTCGGGACGGCATTCAAAGCTTAAGTGGAATTATCCCAAAAATGATGCGAAAGGGGATGTTAACAAAAATCCATGTTTGTTCTTGTCTATCATATGTTAATTTCCAATTCAATTTATTGGATTCCTGAAATTGACTGGCATACCTGCTGATTGACTTCTGCGGCTTCATCAATCTGTTCTGTTCCAAAACATGATTTCTTACTTGGACGATCGGGTCCTCGGAGAAACAAGGCGATTATACGATGAGCATGTTGTAAGCTCAAACGCTTGGATTTAATATCGGTGTCAGATTGTGTAACTGTGCAGACTAGGCAACATATTGACGCCCAGGTAAGTAAACAAAACACAACCAAAGCCCACAATTCCCATGATGGCTATGCGTTTGCCCCGCCAGCCGCGCGCCAGGCGGGTGTGCATCATGACGGCATACACCAGCCAGGTAATCAGCGACCATGTTTCCTTCGGGTCCCAGCGCCAATAGGAGCCCCAAGCATAATGCGCCCAGACGGAACCGGTTACGATCCCCAGCGTCAGAAAAACGAATCCCAGAGCCGCACTTGCATGTATCAGTTCGTCTATTTGATGTTCGGACGGAAGAAGGCGGATGAAAGCATTGGATGGGACATGGGCCTCGTTTGCCGCTTTTTTGATGAGGAACATGACGCTCAGCGCGAATGTTATGGTGAACGCGGCATATCCCATAAAGCAGGTCAGTACATGCGAAATCAGCCAGTTGCTTTGAAGCGCGGGAATTAAAGGTTCAATGCGGTTGCTGACGCCCGAAGCGATGGAGGCGTAAGCCATGATGAGAAATGCCATCGGCATTACAAAAACCCCGATGCTGCGATTCTTTAAGCGCCACTCGATAAGCAAATACAAAAATGCAATTGTCCATGAGAAAAAGATCAGCGATTCGTAAAAATTTGATAAAGGGGCGTGCCCCATGCCGAGGTCATAGGATGTTTTCCAGCGAATCATCAGTCCAATACTTTGGGCGACAAGGCCGGCGAATGCCGTCCAGGTTGCCATTTGTCCCCATAATTCCCGTTCCAGAATTATCCGGAAAAGATAGAAAACAAATGCCGCGAAATAGATAAAGGTTACACAGCTCAAGATGGTTGTATTGATCATTTGGGATTTTCCAGATTATCCTTCAACTTGGCAAGCAGAGATTGCATTTCTTTTTGCAGACCCGACTTGTTTTTGTGGCTTTGTCCGGCAATAGCGATTAATGTCTTGTTTCCTGTTTGTTCCAGGCGAATCCAGATAGATCGAGCATATGAAAACAAGACCAGCATCAATCCGCAAATCAGGAGCACCGCGGCGGCGGCCGCTATCGGCGCACCCGGATCGCTGTTGACTTGAAGGCCGGTGTAATACTTTTTTTCCAGTCCCATCAGGGTGAATGTATAAGGGTGGAAAAGATCGGGGTTAAACATTGGAACTTGATTGATGATGTCTGGATTCATGGTCTTAAGCTTTTCAATTTCTTGGAAAACCCAGAAGGTGGCTTCTTCTTTTTCGGATCTGACAGTGATTTTGATTGCCGGTCCCATTTCCATTAGGTTTTCTTCCACTCTCAAAATCTGAAAAAAGCCTTCTTTCCCCGGAAGTGCAAATGAGTATCCCTTTGCCACGTTTATGACATCGCGCCTTCCATCGTCTTTCAATAAAGCCATGGTTGCTTTACCGCCTGCCAAGGCGCCGTAAGTTGACTGATAAAAACGGAATCCTTCAAACTCAATAGGATGATTAACGCGAAGTTTTTCCGAATGGACGATTTGATTGTCCTTGTAAAAGGACAGGTCTGATTGAAAGGTTTTAGGCATACCGTTTTCATAATGTTCTACGGTAAACTTATCACAACGCACGGAGAAAGGAAGGTGTATATGTTGACCGCCGTAGCGCAAATGAAGGACATTTGATGTTTCGCCTTCCATGATATCAGCATGTCCTTCTATGCCATATACGGATCCGGTGAGCGCGCCGGCGATTAGGACCAGAATGCTTAAATGAATGATGTAAACGCCGAAGATTGAAAAATGTCCCTTGTACGCGCAGAGAAAAACGCTTCCCTGTATATCCGTCCGTGTAACATTGCGGTATTTTCCCTGCAGAAGTTTAGCGGATACGTCCGCCGCTGCCTGAACATCGGCCGCTATCTGAAAATTGTTTTCATCCGGAATATCTTTGAAGACATTATGGTTTTGAGGTGCTGGTTTCAGGCGGAAACGCCGCCAGGCCATGGGGAAACGGTTCAGCGAGCAGACGATGAGGTTTACCGACAGCAATCCTGATAAGAGATAAAACAAGATGGAATGATACAGATCTAAGATCTGTATCTTCTGTAAAAACGAAAACAATGTCGGCGACAATCGTTCGGACAGCTCTCCGGCGGCTTCCCTCTGAGGAATCAGAGTTCCAATCAGTATAAACAAAGCAATGAGCAAAAGAAGGGCGATAGCCAGTTGAACGGATGAAAAGAAAGACAGGATGCGGGATTTATTTTTCGTCAAAAGATGTCTCCTGAAAAATATTGACTGTTTCCTTGTAGCATTATGTGCAACACAATGCAATTATGTGTTATTTTTCTGATATGGCGGATGAAAACCGAACGGTTAAGCGGTAAGGACCGGTTTGCTTTTTATGACGCTTGGCTCCGGCCGGTGATGCGATGAATCTTGGGCCAGAGCCGTAGGGCGTAAATAGTCTGATGACGGTTAGTCTCTTTGCTTCCTATATGGAACCTCTGCTGAGGGCGCGCATGAAGTCTGACATGACAATGCTGTGAATGAGAGCGTCAGTGTGGGCATGTGTGCTGAATTCTATTTGCCGGACTGAATGGGATCCCAGTCGGAACCCCAGATGGCGCTTCCCATTGGTATCTTGTAATTGCGCCGATCTTCATAGGACGGATAGCGGCGGTTGCCGCCTTCCCCGGGCAAGAAATTTACAGGGAATTTCGGAGGGATTAAACCGTTTTCCCGTGCTTCTTTTTCCAGCCAGGCCCTATCGTCCGGATGGGCGATCGAAATCAGCGCCGCGGCGCGTTCATAACCGTTGAGACCACGCAAGTTTACAATTCCGTATTCCGTGCAGACATATTGCGCAAACTGTGCCGGCACATCCACCACAGTGCCCGGAGGTAAAAATGGAACAATGCGCGAGGTGTTATGCTTACTGCGCGATGTCATTGCGGCAACTCCGCGGCCGCCCTTGGCCTGCGCGGCAAAAATAATGAACTGGAAAAATCCACCAGTGCCGGAAATTGGCCGTTTATCATAAAATGAGCAGGACATCTGCCCCAGCAAATCGATGGAAACAGTATTGTTGATGGCCACCATGTTGTCGATTCGGCGAAGAATGTCGAGATTGTTGGTATAGTCAATATCGTAAACGGCTAACGCCTGGTTGCGGTGAACCGTTTCGTAATACCATTTTACATCAACGGGAAAGGCGAATGTCCAGACACTTTTCCCACAGTCCAGATTTTTATAGGCATTAGTTACTTGTCCAGATTCAATCATTTTAATAAGCCCGTAATTGAGCATTTCAGTATGGATGCCGAGATCTTTGAATCCAGCGTCAGCCATGGCGGCGACGCACGCCGAAGGCAATGAACCTATTCCCAATTGCACCACGTCGCGGTCGCGCATGATCGTCATAATATGCTTGGCGATTTCCTGCTCCACCGGCTTAGGAATAATGGCCTTTTCGTTCATTTGCGGCCATTTATATTTTTCACAATCCACCTCGACCCAGTAATCAATATCGTCGATGTTAATGGTGTGAAAACGTCCGCCTTCCGCCCAAGGGTAATCGGAGCGCACTTCAAAGACAATTTTTTTTGCTGTCTGGCGGAAGATCTGGCTGCTGTTGGTTGCGTAAGACATATTAAAATAACCGTGATTATCCGGTGCGGTAGCTGCGTTAAACCACCAGTCCATGCCGCGCTTTTGCCGGTTTCCGTTGGCAAACCGGTAGTGATGCGCCCAGACGCCGCCAGCCCAGCCCCAGGGTGTCCAACTGGTAACGCCGTTTTCTTCCCTGGCTTTGCGGTTCCATGGAAAAAAGAAATGTTCATGGATGCAGTGATACTGCTGAAGCGGATCAATCTGCTGCAGCTCCGGGTGCGGATAAAAGTTTCCGGCAAGCCAGAATTCAATATCCTTAAGCTGGCCGGCTCCGCCGCCCAATCTATGAGCGACAGCTTCGGTGCATACGGTAGAATCGCCGCCGACGGTTCCATGATTGATCCAGTCGCCCGATTGAACCATATCGGCAATTTGTTTGGCGGTTCTTTTTTTATCTCTTATTTTTTGTTGTACCGGTGTTGTCATATTTTTCTCTCTCTTTGTTCATTTGAAAAAATAAAATTTTAAATCTGAAGGACGGTTTGCTGAAATATGTCCGCTCATGTGATTCTTTTGCATTTTTGATTTACTTTCACATTAGGCGATGTTGCTATATCATATCATCTTAATGAGTCAATTTTTTTTTCATCATTAAACGAGATGAATGCAATATCAAAGACGGCATGTGTCAGGATAAAGCTGTCTTCAGGGCAAGTTTCGGCCTGATGGCTGTGCTGAAGAACATCGTCATGTTATGGAGAAGATTATTTTTTGCTACGGCTCCGTGTTCCGGATCTCTGTGATTCGGTTTACAGGCAAAATACGTTATCCAAATAAGTTATGATTTCTAAACTTCCTTACGCATGCTGAGAATGCGCTCGATAATGCTTACCTTGTCTTTTCAGAACTCAATTGCTCTTTTACTTGGGCGAGCTTTTCTTTATCCAGATAATACTTGCCGCTTGAGGTTTTTATTACGATTTTGTCGGTAATCAGAACATTAAGCGCTTTGGGTCGAATATTGCCGGTGCCCACTCGAAAAAAATTTTTCCGTTCATCCTGAAGCTTAATTGCCCTGGATTCTTTGAAAGCCCTGGCCTCTTCCATTTCGTTGATAATCTTAAAGCATACTCTCCGCACACCAACACCGCCCGCGTACAGGGCGAATATGACAATGGCCATGAATGCAATAACAAGCAGAATTATTTGTAAAAATAAAGGCATATGATTCACCGTCAACGGCAATTTCTTCTAAGCAGTTCATACAACTCATAAACTCGTTTGTCAATCTTATCTATATGTGTTCTCATATGAAAGCCCGTTATGCTATAAAATGGAAGATCAAACTTTAATGATTTGGTATGAGTTTAATTTCTTCTGAGTAAGCCTCCGGCTTTGCCGGAGGTCGTGACTCACCCTTAGGCACCATCTTTGGCGCGGGTGTTATTACCTTGCCAGGCAAGAAGGTGCTTTTGTGTGTTTATTTTTTTGCTGATTACAGCGGATTGAAATGCATCATCAACGACTTTTTTTTCGAGCTTCGTGGGAAAAACTTCAAATACCAAAATGAACAATTTCCATCTTGATATTTTAAAATCTGAAAACGGAACAAGAAACTCCTCCGGCAATTGGAATTGCAGCGTTACCGTGGTGCACGGCGATTCATGATCAAAACCTGCTATCCAAATATTTTTTTGAAAAAATGATATTGTATCATTAGGGACGGATATCCCTAATGATACAATACATCCCCTTTTTTACTCTATGATTTCGAGAACAGCCCGTTTATGAACTTTAGCGGACATAGCGCTCAAAATAGTGCGGATGGCTTTGGCCGTTTTCCCCTGCTTTCCAATAACTTTTCCTAAATCTTCTTTTGCCACGCGCAATTCGAGAACGGATGTTTGCTCTCCGACAACTTCAGCAACTTCCACTTTGTCGGGATTATCAACTAAAGCTTGAGAGATATACTTAATCAATTCCTTCATAGTCAGCACCTCAACTGTTTTTGGTTAACACTTCCGGAATATTCACACTGCTTGTTATTTTAGCAGTTTATTACTCAACGGTCGCCTCACTACATTCTGACTTCAGCAAACGAAAATGCTCATGCTCTTTTTTTATCCAATTATATAAAATAACGCAATATACGGGTATTTCCAGTATTATACATGGTAAAAACTGATACTAAGAAAGAGACAACAAATAGGATCTCAAATTGGCTTTACTCTTATTCAAACCTAAAACTTTACGAATGTTATTTCGATGAAATTCGACAGCACGGATGGAACAGTTCAATATGTCGGCAATTTCTTTCGTTGATTTTCCATCTTTCACCAGATTGGCGATTTGAACTTCACGGGAGGTGAGATTTGCATACTGCAATGTTAGTTTCTTTAAAAATGGAGAAATGATGTTATTTAAGTTAGTTTCCAATGTTTGGATGCTGTTGAGTAACAAGGCGTTTTGATTTTTTTTCTTGATGTCCTCCAAATAAGGGACAATTAACTCTTTAACATTCGTCACGATTTTGGCTTCTATCTCGCTTTGATCTTCAGCTCTTTGCCTGAGGAGGACCCTTAAAGCCGTGTTAGCCTCTTCTAGACGACGCGCCTTGTCTTCCAGTTCATTTTTCTGTTTCCTGATAGCTTCTTCTGATTGATGGAGTTCGGTGATGTCCATCAATGATGCAATGCTCCGTTTTGTTCCCGGGATCATATCGACATTGATGAGAACATCACGCAACTCTCCAGCTCTGTTAATGATCTTTATCTCATATTGCCGGGGAACAGAATGCGTTTTTTCACGACGTTGGCTGTGATAATTCAGCGCTTGCTTATGGTATTGCGTTGGAATCCATGTCAAAACGCTCATGCAGCCTTCGACCTCTTTCCTGGAATATCCTATTTTTCTTTCGAATTCCGCATTGGCTAGGACGATGGTTGTGTCCTCGTCAAGCAATACGTTGATGGTACCTGTGTTTTCGAAAAGGGTCCGGTACATGTTTTCCGATATTTCCAGTTGCCTCTTGGCCTGTATGTGTTCGGTAACATCTTCCACCATCTCAATAACTGCAATCACTTTGCCCTGAGCATTTTTTATGGGAGAGGAAATGATCCGAAAATTTTTTGTATGATTTTCCAAAGGTGTTTTGGTCAGGGCGTTGTGAATTTTTCCATCCTGAAAAGTCAAAAAGGAGGGGCAGTAAGAACAGACAGCGTCCTGAGGTGGATCATTAAATGTCTTGTAACAGATAGGCTTTTGCGAAATGTCGATGTTTGGGTACCAATTTTCCATCTGTTTATTGATGGCGATAATTTCCATGTTGGAACTGATAATGGCGATGCCGATACCTACATTAAAAAAAACGTATCGATACATTTCATCAGAAAGACGTCGGCCTGGGTTGACTTGCAGGTGGTTTCGCATTAAGTCGTCAACGGGAATTTGCTTCTTCTTTGCATGTTCGCTCATCTGCGTGGCCTTATCATTAATGAGTAGACAGAAATTAACAACGTATGAGAAAACGCGCCTGAAATCCGCCACCTGACTTGATGATCAATATAGTTTATGGAGAAAAAAGTCAATTGGATAGTTTCCAATTATCGCCTGGATATGCATCTGGACACGGATGAGGCCAACGCCGCGCAGATTTACGAACGAACGGCACACAATATTGAAGCCACTCAGCGCCGCCAGTATGTGTAGCTGATGTTTGTTGTATTGTATTTACTTCGGCGTTGTCAGGGACATTGCCGCGGAATTGAACGCGAATCATCGAGCAGAAAAAACTCCCCTTCGTTCGCAAAACGAAGGGGAGTTTTGCTTTTTTCTTTTCAACTGGAAATTAAGCTTTCTTGCCTTTCGTTCCTGTGAAGATCAGGGCAATGAGCAAACCGGCTGCCAGCAGACCTGCGGCGATAAAGAGCGCCTGTCCCTTATATTTAGCGAAGACAAGCGGCCCGGCGATGCCGGCGCAGGCCCAAGCCGTGAGCATGAAGCCGTAAACCTTGCCGATGTAACCTGGTCCGAAATTGTCGGCCGCAAATGCCGGCATCGTGGCGAAGCCACCGCCGTAACAGGCCAACAGATAACAGCCGATGACGACGAACAGCCAGAAATTACTGACAATGCCCATGCCGACAAGAACATAAAGAATAGCTTGGGTTAAGAACATTGTCGCAAAAACAGTCTTTCGCCCGATGTTGTCGGAAATTTTTGCCCAGAACAGGCGTCCTAAACCGTTGAAGATGGCGGTTATGGCAACAGCCAAACCGCCTGCCCAAGCCAGTTTCTTAACAACTGCATCACCGGCAAGAGAAGGATCAACGAGAGGTTTGTATAAATCCTGTGCCATAGGAGAAAGCTGTGAAATGAGTCCCAATCCTGCGGAAACATTGAGGAACAGCATTGCCCAGAGCATCCACCACTGGGGGGTTTTTACGGCTTCACCAAAAGTGAAGGAATCAGCCGCGGAAACGGAAGCGGCAGCCGGTTTGAAGCCCGCAGGCACCCAGCCGGCGGGAGGATTTTTAAACAGCTGAGCGGCGCCGGTCACAAGAACCAGGAAAATGACACCCCAGATGTAGAAAGTATTGGCCACGCCGGAAGACGTAACGGTTCCGGCCGCATCCACCGTCTTAAAACCTGCAATCATCGGGGGGGCGATCTGGCCCATGAAAAAAGCGCCAAGACCGAATCCCATGACCGCCAGGCCCGTCACCAGACCGCGTTTGTCCGGGAACCAGCGAATCAGGGTTGCGATCGGCGTAACATAGCCAAAGCCATTACCCAATGCTGCGATGACGCCGAAACCCAGATAAAGCAGGGAAATGCTTCCAATCTGGTCGGCGTAGCCGGCGATCAGGGTGCCGATCCCGAACAGGATGCCGCCGATTGTGGCCACAAATTTGGGACCTTTTTTGTCCACCAGCGTACCGCCGAAAGCAGCGGCGCATCCCAGAACGCCCATCAGAAGCATGAAGGTTAACTGTGTCTCAGTTTCTCCCCAATGATGCATGCCGATCAGCGGCTTTTTGAATACCGACCACGCATAAACAGTGCCCAAGCACAGCTGCATGACGACAGCCGCCCCGGCGATCAACCACCTTTTACTTTCTAAATTCTCATTTGCCATACTTTTTCCCATTTCTTGCCTTTCTTTGATTTCATTATATTTACACTTTTGTATCATGTATGCAGTGAGTTTTGTCAGGCATTTAACAAGTTGCCGGACTGGAACAGAAAAATTGCCAGAATGTCCAGAAATACTGCAAAATGAGGAAGGGCCGGCTGCGGCCAGTAATATGGCATTGCCGTCCCCTCTCAAAAAAATATCTAGGCGAACGCCGCGGTTGTTCCAACCAGCAGCCCGACGGCAAAAGCGATTGATGCCGCGCACGGTCCCGCCGCTGTGACGATAAGGGGTGCGATTCCAAATAAAAGAGCCGCCAAAATTACTCTTGCTTCTCTGCTGTCCATAACATTCTCCTTAATTTTTAAATTCTTTGTACGCTGACGGCCGATATGGCGATCCGTTCTTTCGACATCGGATACTTCATCACAATTCCGATGGCCTCTGCTTTGTCTCCTACAACCACGTTATTTGCTGGTGCGGTGAACATGATGACCCGAATCTGCCCCGTTGCGTCTTTAATGTGAAAGTGAGGTCTGTTGAGCCATTTAAAACTGATCTTTTGGACCTCACCCGATATTCTTACAATATCTCCAATCATTGCTGGCGCTATTTTCCCTATTTTGCAGGGGCGCGCTTTTGTGTCTGACTGTTCATGCGCCTCTGTGAAGCTTTTACGGCTCATCCATGCCAAGGTCATCGGGATGACCAAAAGTAAAATCAGGCCGGGAATGGCGTACCATAAAAAAAACGTGTTACCCGTGGCAGCATAATTCAGGATCACCGCCGCCGCGCAAATAGCGAATACAAGCCAGGTAAGAATGGACATCCGCTTTCTCTATTCCTTGGGCAGATCATTTCTGAACATCAGGAAGTACGTGACCCCGATGAAAAGGAAGCCGCCCAGAATATTGCCAAGCGTGGCGGGGATCAGGTTCCAGATCCAGATATCACCCCAAGAGAGCCCTCCGTTGCCGATCAGCAGGGCGTTGGCGCTCTTTTCGATGGCTGCCGGATACCAGTCGGTCAGAAACTTTCCTGCCGGAAGAAAATACATATTGGCTACGCAGTGCTCGAAACCGGTTGCGACGAAGGCCATGATCGGAAACCAGATGGCGAAAAACTTTCCGACGACGTCGTCTGCCGTAATGGCCAGCAGGATAGCGATGTTGACCAGGAAGTTACAGCCGATGGCCTTGATAAAGCAGGACCAGAGTCCCGCGGTTCCGACGATTTTGTAGGTCAGAATTTTGCCCACGGAAATGTTGATCGCGGTCATGCCGAAAGCGTTGACCACCATGCCGTTTGCCGTGCCGTCAACCAGGGGACCGATGACCATGACATAAGCGTAGGCCAGTGAACCGACTAAATTTCCAATGTAAACCCAGACCCAGTTTCTCATTACAGCGCCCCAAGTGACTTTTTTCATCATGGCAGCCATGGGGACGATCATGCAATCGCCGGTAAACAGCTCCATGCCGGTCAGGACGATGGCGATCAGGCCGACGGGGAACACGGCGCCGCCGACTAATTTTCCAACGCCCGCGCCAAGGATCGGCGCGGTTCCGGTTGAACATACGGTGCACAGCGCTGCTCCAATGGCGATGTAAGCGCCCGCCATGAATCCTCGAAGCAACAGGTTAAAAACTGATAGTTTCGCTTTGGCGACTCCCGCATTGCCTACGAGAGCGACCATTTTTGCAGGGGGGTTAAAAGCCATAAATCAATACCTCCATTCATAATTTTTGATGTAAAAAACCAATTCCTGCGAATGGTTTTTCATCTTTATTGATTAATGCCAAAATTTTAAAACGCGGATTTATCTTTCTAAACGCCGTCATCCTGGAAAAGTCAGATGTGTGCTCGATACAAATCCGCCAAAACATATCGTTTTAACTGGCAAAAGCCTCCGCGACTTTCTTCTTCCAGATTAAAAGGAGTTTTTTCCCGTGAGGCTGGCTTTGGACCAGTTCCCATTCACTTTCCCCCTCTTTGTCAAGAATACCTTTGAAATAGTCCTCACTGCCGGGTATGCCGTCAACAGTGCATGTTCCCTTAATGTCGCAGGAGATGGCTTCGGGTGGGATGAGACGTTCCAGATCGATAATGCTTGTCTTATATTTCCATCTTGCCATAAATGATACCTCCTTTAAAAATTTTAATGCGAGTGAATACTATACCGCCGGGTTACTGTCAATTATTTTGTGGAAATTGTCATCATGTCCATTCTTTAAGGAAACTTATTTATAACATGATAAACTGTTTTGTTGTCAAATGATGGTAAAATATTATAATACAGCATCGCACCGTGCGAAGAGGAAGTTTTATGATATCATCTAACGCAAAAAAGTCTTATGTTGAAAATGTTCAGGCAATCAGCCGCTTATCTTTCGCCGTGGGCGTTTACCGGCCGCCCAGCGAAGGGGGCAGCGCGTCTCTGTTGTTGAGGGTTACGGAAAATTGTCCGTGGAACAAATGCACGTTTTGCGAAATGTATAAGGGCCATCCCTTCGTCTATCGGTCCGTCGCGGCGATCAAAGCCGACATTGACGCAGTCCGGGCGATGGTTGATGAAGTCCGGGAGGTTTCCGTCAAGAGAGGCCAGGGGGGCCGTATTAACCAAGACGTCCTGTCGGCGATTTTAGGCGTCAATCCCTTGTTGAGCGAGAGCCACTATTTTTCTATTGTTTTCAGCTGGCTTTACCAGGGCGGTAAAACCGCGTTTCTGCAGGATGCCAACAGTATGATTATGCGTCCGCAGGAGTTTGTCGATGTTTTGGAGTACTTACGGGAAAGATTGGACAGTCTGACCAGGGTGACTTCTTACACGCGTTCCAAGACGCTGGCGCAAAGAAAACCGGAGGAACTTTCCGCCATTCGCCAGGCCGGCCTGGATCGCATTCATGTCGGGCTGGAAACGGGCGATGACGAAATACTGAAAATCATTCGCAAAGGTGTCACCAGCGCCGAACAGATTGATGGCGGCCGAAAGGCGATGGCTGCCGGATTTCAGCTTTCCGAATACTGGATGCCGGACTTGGGAGGGCGGGAGCGTTGGCGCGGGCATGCGGAAAATACGGCGAGGGTGCTCAATGCAATCAATCCGCACTATATCCGTTCGCGTCCGCTGGTTCCCAGGCGGGGGACGGAGCTGTTTGAAGATTACACAGAGGGGCGGCTGCACATCTCTTCACCGCATGAACGGCTGGAAGAGCTGCTGGTCATGATGGAAAACCTTGATGTGACGTCGCGTGTCTGTTTTGACCACAATATGAATGCTTGGGCAAATGCAAAAGGCGGGTTGCTTTTTTCGCAAAGCTATGAAGGTTACAAATTTCCCGAGGAAAAGCCGCTGTTGCTGGATCTGATCCGTGCAGGGCTGTCAGTTGATGAATCACGGCATATAAATATTAAAGAACTGATCGCGATGGGATCTCTGTGAAAAAGGAGAGCGGCAAATATGAGTGAATTTTCCGCGGCGGTTTCCAATAAGACAAAAATCCGTTTGCTGGCATTGATGATGGGAATGGAGATTTACACTCTGGGTGTCTCCGCTATCGGCATTGTTACCTCCAATTCGATTGTTTTTGTGGCGAATTTTGTCATTGCTTTTACGGGCGCCCTAGCTTCGGGGCTTTCGCTTTACACAGTCAAGCGGATGACCAAAGGAACGGACCTGCTCAATACTTACGGATTGGGCAGAATGGAAACTATCTCCAGCATTGTCGTCGGCATTACAATGCTTTTTGCCTCGCTTTTTGTCGGCTATGAAACCGTGATGAAAGTTCTGCATCCTGCCGAGCAGCATGGCGGCTTTGCAGCCATGCTGCTGACTTTCGTCTCATTTATTGCATCCCTTTGGCTTTGGATTCGCAATTACCGGTTGAGTAAAACGGAGCATTCTCCGATCTTCAGTTCGATCTGGAAGATGGCCAGAATGGGAGCGTTGGAAGATTTGCTCATTATTTTTGCGGTGGGCATTTCGTTAATTTTCCACGGAGCGTTCTGGACGCGTTATCTGGATGTCTGTGCCACATCCATTCTCATGATCAGTATCGTAAAGTCCATTTATGAAGTTTTTTCAGGATCCGTTTCCGATTTGCTGGATCGCAGTCTGGATGAGTATCATCTTTTAATTATTTTGCGCGAACTGGTGGCCAATTACGATGCCTATGATCAGATCCACGGCTTCCGGACCCGCCGATCAGGCAGTCAGACCTTTATTGAACTGTTCATGGAATTTAATCCTGATGCAAAAATGTCTGCCGTCTATGATCTTCTGGAACGTTTGCAATCGGAACTGAAACGGCATATTCCTAACGCTCAGGTGATGATTATTCCCAGTCGCTCATCTCATTAAATACCATTTTTTCGGGTGCAGACGGGTTGCGGGAAGAAAACCGACCGTGGTTATGACCGTTTGCCATGAACAATTTTACCGTTTTAACTCATCCCGAATGGCAAGGCCAATCTTTTCCATTACGTAGGGTTTCCGGACATAAGCGCCGGCTCCCAGCTTCTTTGCTTTTTTTACGCGATCCGTTTCTGAAAATCCGCTGACAAGGATAGCCTTCTGTTTCGGGTTGATTTCCAGAGCCCTTTTGTAAGTATCCAAACCATCGATGCCCGGTGTCATGATCATATCCAGAACAAGAATATCCACTTGATTGTTTTTGAGGTGTTCCAGCGCCTCTTCTCCGCCGGCAACCGTGATAACCTGATATCCCAGCTTTTTAAGTAATCCGGAAGCGATGTCTCTTTGTTCGGCGACGTCATCAACCACTAAAACCGATTCCCCGTGCCCCATGTATTGCTCCATCGGTTCCTTCCGGCGCGGGGTGATGACTTCTTCGCGTGTCGCGGGGAAGTAAAGCGTAAAGGTGGTTCCTTCTCCAACTTCAGTCTGCAAATCAA